>JAZUIT010000239.1:0-5915 GCA_045642385.1 Acutalibacteraceae bacterium | reverse complement strand
CGATTTCACGGTTGACTTCCTGAGCCTTTGCCTGACCGCCGATATCTTTCCAAAGTGACGGACGGTAATTTAAGTCATAGGAAACAACCGTGCCGTATTCCTTAGCTTTTTTAACAGCCCTGATAACCGTCTGTGCGGAAGTTTCGGAAAGTGCCGCATAGATACCGCCTGTGTGAAGCCAGCGAACACCAAGTGTACCGAAAATATAATCCCAGTCCACATCATCGGGCTTTAACTGTGAAGCGGCTGTGTTTCCTCTGTCGGAAGCACCGACTGCACCACGAATACCGAAGCCTCTTTCGGTAAAATTAAGTCCGTTTCTGACTGTTCTGCCTATACCGTCAAATGGAACCCATTTAATAAGTGAAGTATCTACGCCGCCCTGCATAATCAAATCTTCGATAAGATAACCAATTTCATTTTCCGCAAAAGCGGTAACAACGGATGTTTTCAGCTTGAAGCATCTTTTCAAGCCTCTTGCAACATTGTATTCTCCGCCGCCCTCCCAGGCTTTGAATAAACGGGCGGTTTTTATTCTGCCCTCACCGGGGTCAAGTCTTAACATAATTTCACCGAGTGAAATTTCATCAAACATACATTCTTCTTTTGGTCTTAAATTTAAATTCACTTTCTTTTCCTCCGTTAAGGCAATACCGCACAATTCAAAGCGTACGCCTTGCTCGAATATTGTTCCGTCATATTGCCAAAAATTTTTTGAAATACGCCAGTATGTCTGCAAAATTTTTAGACAATCTGGCGAAAAATCTTGCTTTGCAATCCGTACACCTTAATTATGCGGCATTGCCTTAAAATCCGAAATATTTCATAGCATTATTAAAGCAAATGCCCTCGATAATTTCTTTCAATGCTTCTTCATCGTTTGCATACATTCCCTCGTCAACCCAACTGCCTATAAGACGGCACATAATTCTTCTGAAATATTCGTGCCTGCCATAAGAGGTAAATGAACGGGAATCCGTTTCCATGCCTACAAATTTACCTAAAACACCCAAATTACCCAATACTTTCATCTGCTCGGTCATACCGTCCATAGTATCAAGGAACCACCACGCAGGACCGAACTGGATTTTTGAATCCGCTTCCGTACCCTGGAAGTTACCGAGCATTGTAGCAAGAACGATATTATCCTTATTGTTGAGGTTGAATAATATTGTTTTCGGTAATTTATTTTCCACATCAAGTGCATCCATAAATCTTGAAAGAGGAACGGCAATTTCCCTGTCGCCTACGGAATCAAAGCCTTTATCTCTGCCTAAGGTTGTGAAAATTTTGGTTGAGTTATTACGCATGGGACCGATATGTAATTCCATGGCCCAGCCCAATTCATAATATTTTTTGCCCAACGCCAGCATCACGGCGGTTACATATTTATCCGCTTCACAATGGCAAACCTTTTCGCCTGCCATAGCTTTTTTGAATATACCGTCAATTTCTTCATCGGTTGCCACACTGTACGGTACATAATCAAACGCCTGGTCGGACACCTTACAGCCTATTTCATCAAAATAATCCGCTCTCATAACAAGTGCTTTTATTACATCCTTGTATGATTTAATTTCCACATCAGCCGCTTTGCCCAACTTTTCGATGTATTCCTTGAAGCCGTCAAGCATAATATTAAGTGCATTGTCCGGTCTGAAAGACGGCAAAACCTTACAGTCAAACCCGTCAACATCCTTCAAAAGCTTGTGATATTCCAAAGTATCAATCGGGTCATCCGTTGTGCAGATAACCTTAACATTAGAATTTTTGATAAGTGTCTGAGGTCTGAAATCACCGTTTGCGATAACCTCGTTTGCCTTGTTGTAAATTTCCTCTGCATTTCTTTTGTTGAGTGCCGCATCAATTCCGAAATATCTCTGCAACTCAATATGTGTCCAATGATATAAAGGATTACCGATTGCATACTGGATTGTTTCTGCATATTTCAAAAATTTTTCTTTATGACTTGCATCACCTGTGCAATATTTTTCATCAAAACCGCAGGAACGCATAGCACGCCATTTATAGTGGTCATACAAAAGCCACATTTCGGTTATGTCCTCAGGCTGTTTATTCTCATAAATCTCCTGCGGACTTAAATGACAATGGTAATCACATATCGGCATATTTTCCGCATATTCGTGGAAAAGCTTTTTCGCCGTCTGTGTATTCAATAAAAAATCTTTATCCATAAAATTGTTCACTTCGACAATTCCTCCCATATACCATATCATTTTACATTATATCTCAAAAATTATTTTTTTTCAATAGAAACACAGTCAAAATATGTAAAATCACTTGAATTTTCAGTTTAAGTATTATATAATTAAATTGTAAAAATTTTTACATTTAAGGAGAAAATTGATGGATATAATGGATATTGCCTCCAAGGGCATTTCAGTCATAGCAAAAGGCTACGGCAAAAAGATAAAGAAAAAAGTAACTGCTCCCAAAATCGAGGATGCACAGCCCGTTACAATTACGGGTGATACATACCGTTGCGGTTTTGCAAGGGCAGAGATTATGCCGGATATTACCACCGGCAAAACATATTATATTGCAGGTCACGGTTCGGGTCATGTTATGGAAGGTGTTTTAACTCCCGTTTACGCCCACGCAATTTGGCTTGACTGCGGCGAAGATAAGGGTATTATCTGGATTAGTGCGGATATTGTGGGACTTACAAATGTTGAGGTTCAGATTGTCCGTGAAAAAATTAAAAAAGCCGGAATCGTTCCCGCCGATACACTTATAAATATCAGCTGTACCCACAGCCATTCGGGTATTGATACAATCGGCTACTGGGGTAAACCCAATCTTGTAAGTATCCCCTCCAACGGTAAAGATCCGGAATATATGGAAATGCTTATGAATACCATGGCTGACATTGCCGGTCAGGCGTTTAAAAACAAGACCGCCGGTAAGTTATTCAGCGGTAATGTCAAGGTTGAAAACGGTCTTTTCGGTAAGAGAAAGTTTGACGACAGGCACGAAATTTTGTCCCGTCTTCGCTTTGCTCCCGATGACGGCTCAAACGAAACATGGATTATGAATTTCGGCGGACACCCCAATTCTCTGGGCGGTTCAAACCGTATGTTAAGCGGTGAATATCCCTACTTTATGCGTGAAAATATTGCAGAAGCAACCGGTGCAAATGTGCTTTACGGTATAGGTCCCATCGGCGGTATGGATATGGCTCAGCTCAATCCCATAGATAAGCTTGACAATGTTAAGCAACAGGCAAAAATGCTTTCCGATGCAGTGGTTACAATTGATAACGAGCATGAACTGACACCTGAAATAAAGTATCTCCGTCAGAGATTTTATTATCCCGTCGGCAACTATGTTCTTATTCTCCTTGCAAAGCGTAAGGTTATGAGCTGTAACCCCTACCCCTATAACGGTGTTGACACAGGCTTGGCACTTAACACCGAAATGACATATATGACATTCGGGGATCAGAAAATACTTCTCCTTCCCGGTGAGAATTTTGTTACAACAGTTTTCGGTCATTATTCCGATTCGGAAACATCTGCAACCGGTAAGGGCGGAGAAGTCAACCCCACTCCCCTTGCGGAAATCTGCGGCGACGAAAATCTTATTGCTTTCGGCGTTTCAAATGATATGACGGGTTATGTTGTACCGCCCAATGACTTTATTTTGAATAAAACTCAGCCATATCTTAACAGCGGTGAGGACAAATTCGGTGATAACCACTATCACGAAACAAATTCCATGGGCTTCGACTCACAGAGAATTATTGCAGAAACATTTACTAAGGTAGTCAAAAATTTTGAATGAAACCATATAATGCCTCAAATTTTTAAAACGACAACCGGATGCAAAATCAACTTGCATCCGGTTGTTACTTTTAATATGCCTCTTCACGGAAATTTATCAACACTTTATATATCGGCTTGTCATAAGTATACTCACAATTCGTTTTTATATTTTACGCTTGATTTTCTCATACCCATTTTGCCTGAAACATTAAACATTTTAAGCAAAAGTAAAAACATATTTCCGGATGTCGTCAGGAAATCAAATATCATATCAACGGCAATTGCCATTACAATAGCTTTTGAGTTTATTCCTAATTGAGTAAAGAGAATTGTATAAGTTGCGGCGGCGCCTCCCGGAATCGGCGGAGTGGCTATTGCCGAAATTACCGTAATAACAATAGCGGTAATAATCCAGCTTACAGATACCGGTACCGAGTATACCGAAGCAAAATAGAAGCAGATAAGTAAGTAATAGAGCGCCGTAACCGGTTTAAATATTACCATACCAAACGGAATACCGAAAGAAGAAAGCTCTTTATTGATGCCGAACTTACTGTTGCATATTTTCATATTTGTGTCAAAGGTTGCCGAAGAAGATGCGGTGGAAATTGCAATGAGGTATGACGGCAAAACAGCTTTAAACATTTCCCACGGTTTTTGCTTGTTTTTAAGGCAGACATACAGCAGAAAAAGTATGCCGAGGATGATAGCCGCAACAAGGAATATTACCGTAAACCTCCAAACCTCTTTAAAAGCACTGATTGTACCCGACCATATAATATTTACAAGGACAACGAAAACGAAAAACGGAACAAGCTTTGAAACAAATTCCATAAGGAAATTTATAATATGATTTATTTGTTCAACTGCACGGGCAACTGCCGAAGTACGCTGTCCCAGGAAAATTAATGACAGTCCGATAATAAAAGCTAAGAAAATAATTTGCAACGTGTTTCCTTCAACAAACGGCGAAAAAATATTTGAAGGGAATATTGACAAAAACATATTAAATATATTTGAAAATTGACTCGAACCTGCCGAGACTTTTGAAACAGCGGGACCCAACAGCGGATAGAATAATGCTCCTATTGCGACAAAAACAAAAATTGTTTTTACAAATTCCAGCATCAGCCTTTTGCCTATCTTTCCGAATGTATAGACATCACCTATACCGTAAATGCCCCAAGCAACAGACAGAAAAATCATCGGTCCTGCTATTGACGACAACACATTGAAAAATGTATCTTCAACAGGCTTTATAAGGTTATTTGAAAGAGAAACTATTATATTATCATCTAATATCAATTTGCCGCAGAAACCGACTAAAACAGAAACTAAAATTATTCCCACAAGAACAATAATCTGATTCATCGGCTTTCTTTTCAAATTAAAAACCAGGACATTGGTATCATTCTGATAATTAAATTCGGGAATAAGTCCGACACGAAGCAGAATATCATTGGCGGCTGTTCCGTAATTTTCCGTTTCTTTATTATCATACGGATTATAACGGGAGCCTTTTATTTTCAGTTTGATAAATTTTGAAAAAAACTTTTTTCCAAACTCTAATTCAACTTCGACATTTTCACCGAATTTATCCATCCAAAGTGATAAACTTTCTTCTGCGGCTATGCGGTATTTTGATATTGTTTTTCTGTCAATTTTCAATTTTGTACAGTAATCAGAAATTCTTTCTGAAATTTCATCAATCACTTTGGGGGAAAGAGCATAAGTATTTGTATCAACAATATTATAAAAAATGGCAAAAAACTCCTTTCAATATACCTTCGATTTTACATACACTGTTTTGATGTGAGCTTTGTCAGCCTGAGCATTCTTTCATTCACATATTTCTATCTATTTTACCATAGTTTTCAAGGACTTTCAAATTTTAAGCATTCGTTATTATTTGAAAAGGAGCTGTAAAAAAGCACAAGTTTTTTACAGTCTCCCTGATTTTTAACCTATTTTTTGTCAAAAGTGATTACAGTTTAATCACAAAACCTTATTAAAGAAATCAATTGCTCTGGGATTTTTGGGATTTAAAATAACCTCCTGAGGTGTTCCCTCTTCGATTATGTAACCGTTATCAACAAATATAACTCTGTCGGCAACCTCACGGGCAAAGCC
>JAZUIT010000238.1:0-1930 GCA_045642385.1 Acutalibacteraceae bacterium | reverse complement strand
CTGACGGGAACTCCACCCGTTATCCTGGGAGCGTGCATAGATGTGTGCGGATAAAGTGGGCAGTGTAACGGCTGTCAATTTGGGTGGTATCGCAGGAATAGCTCCTGTCCCATATTTCGGGGCAGGAGCTTTATGTTTTTTAGAAAGGATGATTATTATGTCAAAAGAAAAAAATGTACCTTACAGAATAAATTTACCGGAAGGGTTAATACCAAAACAGTGGTATAACCTCCGTGCGGATATGAAAGAAAAACCCGAACCCTACCTCAATCCGCAAACTATGAAACCCATTGAAAAAGCAGACGAATTATATCCCATTTTCTGCGAAGAGCTTGCAAAGCAGGAAATGGACAACACCACAAGATTTATTGATATCCCCCAACCCATTATTGACTTTTACAGAATGTGTAGACCGTCACCCCTTATCCGTGCATATTGCCTTGAAGAAATGCTTGATACACCTGCCAAAATTTATTATAAATTTGAGGGTAACAACACCTCCGGCAGTCATAAATTAAACTCGGCTATTCCACAGGCATACTATGCAAAGCAACAGGGATTAACCGGTGTTACAACGGAAACCGGTGCAGGTCAATGGGGTACGGCACTTTCTATGGCTTGTGCTTATTATCACCTCAACCTTACGGTTTATATGGTTAAGGGAAGCTTCCAGCAGAAGCCCCACCGTAAAAATGTTATGGAAACTTTCGGTGCAAATGTTATTCCCAGTCCCAGCGATACCACAAATGTCGGCAGAAAAATTTTGGAAAAATTCCCCGGCACAAGCGGTTCTTTGGGCTGTGCTATTTCCGAAGCGGTTGAAACCGCAACAAGCACACCCGGCACAAGATATGTTTTGGGTTCGGTTTTAAATCAGGTTATGTTACACCAGTCGATTATCGGTCTTGAAGCAAAATCCGCTATGGATATGTACGGCGAATACCCGGATATCGTTATCGGCTGTGCCGGCGGCGGTTCTAACTTGGGCGGTTTAATTGCTCCGTTTATGAGGGATAAATTGACCGGAAAAGCTAATCCTTATTTTATAGCGGTTGAACCTGCTTCCTGCCCCACTTTAACCCGTGGTAAATTTGTCTATGATTACTGCGACACAGGTAAGGTTACACCTATTGCAAAGATGTACACATTAGGCTGCGAATTTTTGCCCTCCGCAAACCATGCAGGCGGTTTACGCTATCACGGTATGTCACCGGTTCTCAGTAAGCTTTATCATGACGGCTATCTTGATGAAGCAAGAAGTGTTGAACAGACAAAGGTATTTAAAAGTGCTGTTGAATTTGCCCGTTGTGAGGGTATTTTACCTGCTCCCGAATCTTCTCATGCCATCCATGTTGCCATGGAAGAAGCTTTGAAGTGTAAGGAAACAGGAGAAGAAAAAACAATCCTCTTCGGTCTTACGGGTACAGGTTACTTTGACCTTACCGCATACAATGCTTTCAACACAGGCACAATGACGGATTATATCCCCACCGATGAAGATTTAAAGAGAGGTTTTGACAATTTCCCCGAAATTAAATAAGGAGTGAATTTTATGATTTGGGTTACTTTGGGAATTATTTTTGTCGTACTTGCAATAATTTTTACAAACATCAGAATTGTTCCGCAGGCAACGGAATTTGTAATTGAAAGATTGGGTAAATACCATGTAACATGGTCTGCCGGTATTCATGTTAAAATTCCGCTTATTGACAGAATTGCAAAAAAAATTACCCTGAAAGAACAGGTACTTGATTCCCCTCCGCAGCCTGTTATCACAAAGGATAATGTTACAATGCAAATTGACACAGTTGTGTTCTTCCAAATCACAGACCCTAAGCTTTACACATACGGTGTTGAAAACCCAATTTCTGCAATTGAAAACCTTTCTGCAACAACACTTCGTAACATCATTGGTGAATTAGAGCTTGAC
>JAZUIT010000237.1:0-4744 GCA_045642385.1 Acutalibacteraceae bacterium | reverse complement strand
TATGGTTTTGTTCGGTTTTTATGTGTTGTACGCCGTGCAGAATGTGTTTGACTCTACCTTTTACGGCAGAGGCAAAACGAACTATATGCTGTTCGAGTCGGTCGTGACGAACACGGTTTATTACGGACTGTTCTTCATTCTGTATCTCATCGGTGCGTGGACGCCGACGCTTATCGGAATTGCCTTGATGTTCGGCATCGGCAATGCGTTTGATGCCATCGTCTCCGGCGCGGCATATTGGTATTTCTTGAAGCAACAAAAAATCAATATTTTCGCAAATTGCAAAAGCAAGTTGCAATAGTTAACGAAAGGTTCACAGATAGAACGGATATGCATTTGAGGGAGGAGCGTAGCGACGAGCGAAAAGGCATATCCGTTGCGCGGCTCACGCGGCGTAGATGCGGTCAAGCTCTGCGTCAAACAGTTCCTCCGGCGTATGGTAGTCGAGCAATTTTCTCGGTAGTCCGTTAATGATGTCGGCAAATATCATGATCTCATCCGCCGTGTAGTCATCAATGCTTTTGCCTTTCGGAATAAATCGTCGCAGCATCCTGTTATGACATTCAACCGTTCCTTTTTCGCAGGATGTATACGGGTGCGTGAAGTAAATTCCAATGCCTTTGTCTTCCAACCGCGATAGATTGGCAAACTCTGATCCGTTGTCGGAAGTGATTGTTTTGAAGACTTCACGGTATTTTTCGCCAAAGGTTTCAAGGAGTTCATCCAACGCCTCGTCAACAGCTTCCGCTGAATGATTCTTTACTTTCAACCAAATGGAATTACGGTGTTTACGTTCTGTTAAAGCAACAACGGCAGGTTCATTTTCATTCTTCTTGCCGAGAACACTGTCGATCTCCCAATGTCCGAATTCATCCCGTAAATCAACGGCTTCCGGGCGTTCCTCGATGCTTCTTCCGAGGTTTTTCCTATTTTCTCTGACTTCGTGCCGCTTGGTGTTTCTACTGAGTTTTTCCGGCAAGTCAATGTTTTTGATTGGCAACAAGCCGAGATCCACATAGCGGTAGAGCGTTTTCGTGCAGACGGTTTTCTCTCTTTGAAAGGTTCCGTCGGCAATAGCTCGACCTGCACAAACATCCAGCGACCATTTTTCTTCCTTGAAATGCTTGCTGACATATTGAAGAAATGCGGATATTTCAAGGCATCGGTATTTTCGGCGGCATTCCTGACGGTGTTCAAGATAAACTGAATATCCGGCATCTGCTTTGTATCTGCTGACGTTACCGTTGTATAGTTGAACCGTACCCCGCGCTATTTCATTCTTTACGGTATTATACGGACGACCTAATTCTTTGGCAATTCCGTAGATCGTCTTCTTATCTTTGTTGAATCGAACCTCGATTATATGCCGTTCTTCGCTTGTCAAGTGTTGCCCTTTTCGATGTTCTGTGGTATACTTGGTTTCGTCCATAGCGATGATTCCTTTCGAATTGGTGTCTGGCAACTCAATTCTACCATAGAATCTTCGCTATGGATTCTTTTTTACTATTGCAACTTCATTTTACAATCTGCGTTTTTTATTTCTGTCTAAACTTAAAAAATTTTATAAAAACACTTGAATTTTTACGATAAATAGGATATAATATCTAAGTCGACTGTATGGAGAGTTGTCCGAGCTGGTCGAAGGAGCACGATTGGAAATCGTGTAACAGGTCAAAGCTTGTTCGAGGGTTCGAATCCCTTGCTCTCCGCCAAAAGCAAAAAGAGGTGTCTGAGGATACCTCTTTTTTTTATTTAATAAACGCATATTTTTGTGAAATAATAATTAACGAAAGGGTTGAAAAAATGAAAACTTCCAAAAAAAAATATTCAGAAATGGTGAAACAAAGATCACCAAATTCGCCTATATTTAAAAACTGCATATTTGCTTTTTTTATCGGAGGCTTTATATGTTGCTTCGGGGAACTGTTGTCGCAGATTTATTCTGAATTTTTAAATGATTATGAAACAAAACTGTTAGTCCCGGTGACCTTGATAGTAATTACGGCTATATTAACAGGAACGGGAATTTTCGACAAAATTGCGAGGTATGCAGGCGCAGGAACGGTAGTGCCTATTACAGGATTTGCAAATTCTATTGTGTCATCGGCTATAGAGTATCAAACAGAGGGCAGGATTTTGGGTACAGCCGCAAATATGTTTAAAATTGCAGGTCCTGTTATAGTGTATTCCACAGCGGCGGCGTGTCTTTGGGGTGCAATTGTATATTTATTTATGTAGTTTGACGGTGGAGGACAGATAATGAAAATCGGTAAAGGTACTTATGTTTTTTCAAAAAAGCCTTTAATTATTTCTCATGCGGCGGTTGTTGGTAAAAAAGAGGGAGAAGGACCCTTAAAAAATGAATTTGATTATATTTTTCCGGATTCAAAAGCAGATGCGGATTCTTGGGAAAAGTCCGAAAGTAATCTGCATCACAGGGCGGTATCTCTTGCAATAGAAAAATCAGGGCTTAAAAAAGATGAAATTGACTTAATATATTCAGGGGATTTATTAAACCAATGCTCAGGTACAACATTCAGCATAAAAGATATGGGTATACCGTTCATAGGTATATACGGAGCTTGTTCAACCATGGCTTTGTCAATGCTTGTTTCAGCTATTACCGTTGAGTCGGGACTGTGTAAAAAAGTTGTAGCGGCGACATCTTCTCATTTCTGTTCTGCGGAAAAACAATTCAGATTACCGCTGGAATACGGCGGACAAAAACCGCCAACGGCACAGTGGACAGCAACTGCCGCCGGTGCCTGCGTTATTTCCGACAAAGGAAAAGGTGTAAAAATTACAAAAGGAACAATTGGTACTATTGAGGATTTGGGGGTTAAAGACTCCAATAATATGGGTGCGGCAATGGCTCCTGCCGCCTGCGAAACCCTGCATAAATTTTTAGATGATACCAGAACAAAGCCGGAGGAATATGACTTAATTATTACCGGTGATTTGGGTGCGGTAGGTTCACGGCTTATGAAAGATTTATTAAAAAGAGAATACAAAACCGATATAGATTTAAACTATACCGATTGTGGGTTAATGCTTTACAATATGGATAAGCAGGATGTAAATTCCGGTGGCTCCGGTTGCGGTTGCAGCGGTGCGGTTATATGCTCAAATATTTTAAACAGGATGGAAAAAGGTGAGCTTAAAAAAGTTCTGTTTATCGGTACAGGTGCTTTACTTTCATCTGTATCACCTTTACAGAAAGAAACAGTACCGGGTATTGCACATTTAGTATGTTTGGAGAGTTGAAAATGAAATTAATCCGGTTAGGAATTAAAACAGCAAATATTTTAAAATTTTTGAGAGCCTGTGTTATTATTTTGACACTTGTTTACAGCGTGTTTAGTTGTTTCAGCCTTTTAAAAATAAAATAAAGCGTGGATGAAAAAACGAACAGACCGAAATCTGTTCGCTTTTTCTATCCCATTTGTGTATTTTGAAAAAATCAAAAATTCTTATTTATAAGATATTTTATTGCTTCAATGTAGCCGTGAAAGCCTAAACCGCAGATAGTTTTTTTGCAAACAGGGGTGACATAGGAAATTTGGCGGTAGCTTTCCCTTTTTGAAATGTCGGAAATATGCACCTCAACAGCCGGAATATTCACCGCCTTAATTGCATCGGGGATTGCAACACTTGTATGGGTGTATGCGGCAGGATTTATAACTATGCCGTCAAATTTATTGTATGCCTCCTGAATTTTATCAACTATATCACCCTCGTGATTGGATTGAAAAAATTCAACTTCAACTTTATTTTCGGTACAGTATTCTGATATCAATTTCAATAAATCACTGTATGTATTTTTACCGTAAATATCCGGCTCACGAATACCGAGCATATTCAGATTTGGTCCGTTAATTACTAATATTTTCATAAATTTCCTCCACAACATTCTCAATTTTAGCGTCATTTTTTACCGTAATATCCGCAAGTCCTCTGTATAAATCAATTCTTTCGGAATATAATTTTTCAATTGCTTTTTTGTCCTTTGACAGAGGACGGTTTTCGTTGCTTAAACTTTCAATGCTTCTGTCAATAAAGATTATAATTGAATTTTGTTTTAGTAAATCACAATTGATTTTCCGCGTAACAATGCCGCCGCCGGTTGCAATAATTTTACCGCTTTCTTTTGAAAAAATTTCAAGTATTTTTGTTTCAATTTTTCTGAAATATTCTTCGCCGTTTTGGCTGAATATTTCAGGAATTTTTTTATTTTCCGATTTTTCAATCTCACAATCCGTATCAATAAATTCTCTGTCAAGTTTTTCGGATAAAAGCTTTCCGACAGAGGATTTACCGCAACCGGGCATACCGATAAGAATAATATTTTTTAAACTGTTTTCAATTTGCTTCACGATTTTTTCAATTACATTATCATCAATTTTTTTATTTAAAAACAGCTCGCAGGATTTTTTTGCCTGAGCTACCAGCATAGTAAGACCGTTTACCGCTTTAATATTATTTTTTTCGGCGACAAGTAAAAATTTTGTTTTGCTCGGATTGTAAATTAAATCCACAGCGGCTTCACATTTTTTAAAGTTTGAAATATCAACCACAGCCGCACCGTTTTTCGGATACATTCCGACGGGGGTGGTATTCACAATAATTTCCGCATCGAAATTTTTATCAATATTTGTGTAGTTGTTTTCACCGCTTCTTGAAATTACGGTAACATTTGCGCCCAAATCTTTGAGAACGGCACAAACGGTTTTTGAAGCACCGCCGG
>JAZUIT010000236.1:0-3369 GCA_045642385.1 Acutalibacteraceae bacterium | reverse complement strand
CCAGCTGTCAAATTTACAACCCTTTTTCCACGCAAGCTCAATAACATCACAAAGCCGCCTGTCACCCCTTGCAAGCACACCCTCCATCAAGCTTGTGGGAGTTTCGTGGAAGCTGTAATTTACCTTTCTTGTGGTGACATTTTCCTTTAATAATTCCTGCTTTTTCTCCAACATTTCCATGGTGTCCTGAGCTTCCCACTGGAACGGTGTAAAAGGCTTGGGTACAAATGAGGATGCGCGCAACGCAACGGATACACTTTTACCCTTTGGCTTGTCCGGGTTTTTATAATATTCATCCACAACCTTTTGAGCAAGCTGTGCTATACCGATAATATCATCATCGGTTTCGGTGGGCAATCCTATCATAAAATATAATTTTACAGCTGTCCAACCGCCTGCAAAAGCTTTGTCAACAGTTTTGATTATGTCATCCTCGGTAATGTTTTTGTTTATAACATCTCTTAATCTTTGCGTTCCGGCTTCGGGAGCAAATGTCAAACCGCTTCGGCGAACCTCGGTGAGTTTTTCCATTAAATCTTTCGGAAAATTGTCCACTCTCAACGAGGGCAGGGAGATATTTATTTTATCCTCCCTTGTCCAGGGCAAAAGCTTTTCCAAAAGCTCACGCAAACCCGTATAATCGCTCGTACTCAACGAACAAAGGGAAATTTCATCATAGCCTGTGCTGTCGGCTATAAGCCTGCACTGCTTATCCACCACATCGGGGGATTTTTCTCTTATAGGTCTGTACAGAAAACCTGCCTGACAGAAACGGCAACCCCTTATGCAACCTCTGAAAATTTCCGCAGTTGTTCTGTCGTGTATCACCTCAACATTCGGCACTACAAAGGTTTCGGGGAAATACATTTTGTCAAGGTCAGAAACAATCCTTTTTTCCACCTTTTCGGGTGCGCCTTCTTTGGGTGTGATTGATTTAACCGTTCCGTCACCGTTATAATCCACATCATAAAATGCCGGAACATACACACCTTTTATTTTTGCAGCTTCCTTTAAAAAAGTTTTTTTATCCGAACCGGCTTTTTTGTGTTTTTTCAATAAGTCAAGTAATTCGTTCGTGACTTCTTCACCCTCACCGGGTAAAGTAATATCAACAAATTCCGCCATGGGTTCGGCATTACATACACATGAACCGCCGGCAACAATAATGGGGGTTAGATTTTTTCTGTCCTTTGAGCGAACGGGAAGCTCTGCCAAATCCAGCATATTCAGCACATTGGTGTAGCTCATTTCATATTGCAGAGTAAAGCCGATAATATCAAAATCTTTAATAGTTTCAAGGCTTTCCAACCCGTAAAGCGGTATGGAATTTTCACGCATTTTTGCTTCCATATCCTCGCAGGGAGCAAACACTCTTTCGCACCAGGCATCCTCACGGGCATTGACAAGTGAATAAAGAATTTTCATTCCCAAATGGGACATACCTATTTCGTAAGTATCGGGAAAACAAAACGCATATCTTAAATCAATTTTGCTCTTATCTTTGATAACGCTGTTATATTCTCCGCCTATATATCGACCGGGTTTTTGCACGGTGGGTAAAATTTTATCAAGCCTTTTTTCAAGTGACATATCAACAACCCTTTCAGGATTTTTCAAAAATAATTATATCCCGAAACACAAAAAATGTCAACAAAGGAGCTGTGACGAAACAAAAACCGTCACGGCTCCTTTTTATTGTTCATTATATGTTTTCAGAAATGCTGTCAACTTGAACATAAGCCTCCCTTGGGGGAGGTGGCAAAATCTCTGATTTTGACGGTGGGGGTATCTTAATTCTTAATTGGCATTACCCCCTCAGTCACTGTGTGACAGCTCCCCATAACGGGGAGCCTAACCCCCTCAGACGGCTTACGCCGCCAGCTCCCCAATTGGGGCACCTTTGCTTTCAATAGCCTTGATAAAGCAATTAAAATGGGTGTGGGCTTTGCCCGCCGTTAATTCCTCACTCCTAATTCCTAATTCCTCACTGAATAAAATTCCTCATTGAAAACGGTTATAAAGTTTTTTATAAAAAATAATATAAGCACCCACCACGATAAGCATAAAGTTATACCCGCTTTTTATGAGGACAAATATACCTGAAATTATTAAAATAATTGCGGTTACATAAGTAAAAATATTCTCAATTTTTATGCTGTTTTTGTTGCGGTACATTAAAAAATAATGCAGAGCCGTGCCGCCGTCAAGCGGTTGAGCCGGCAGTAAATTAAAAAGTCCCAAACACAAATTAACCGCTGAAAAAACAATAAGCTTTCTGTTAAAAAGCATACATAAAAACAGAAATAAATTAACGGCAGGTCCCGACAGAGCCGCCGTTATTTCTTCTTTATATGATAAAGAATTTTTACCCTTTGTAATTTTCATTCCGAACACCGAAAAGCAAATTTCCTCCGGTAATTTTTTTACGGTAATCAGATATATCAGATGTCCGCACTCGTGCAAAACTGCCGACAGGATTGAATAAACGGAAATTCTGCTTTTGTCAATCAGCAGGCACAATGTCAGCACCGCCGCAAAGCCGAATTTTAAATCAACTTTTACGCCTTTGAAATTAAACTTCATTCTTAGATAACACCAAAGCAGGGTTCAAAAGTTTTCCGTTAATTTCTATCTGAAAATGCAGGTGCGGTCCTGTGGAATTTCCCGTACTTCCCACAAGTGCAATAGTTTCGCCCTGGCGGATATTTTCCCCCACCTTTGCCACAAGCTTTGAACAATGGCAGTACATTGTTTCAACATTACCCTTATGCTCCATTATTATGTAATTTCCGTTTGCCGAATTACAGTCCGCCTTTGTAACTTTACCGTCAAGGGCGGCTTTTATTTTTGTCCCGGTTGATGCGGCAATATCAAGTCCGCTGTGGAGCATATATATTCCCGAAACAGGATTTACACGGTTACCGAAGCCGGAAGTCCATTCCCCGTCCACAGGATTTATAATAATTTTTTTTAAAGTATTTGCACTATATGAAACAGTTTTAACTTCTGCCGTTTCTGTCTGTGTTTCAGACGGAGTGCTGTGCTCCTCCGCTATTTCCGTTTCGGGTTCTGTTGTGGTTTGTTCGGTTGTTTCTTCGGTGTTATCCATAGGCAAAAATACCATACTGCCCACGGATTTTAAATTGTCCATTACTTCTTCTTTGGAAAGATTTTTCGACATAATTTTTTCGTATTCTGTTTTGAGCTGGGTATACATACTGCCACCTGCTTTTGATATACCGAAAATACTTAAAAAAACAAGTGAACACACCACACATTGCATAATAATAAGTCGGGTAAGATAGTCCCCTTTTTTCTTTGGAGATTTCTTCCCGACTTTTGTTTTATCCTTATCCATTTTGCTCCTCC
>JAZUIT010000235.1:0-1578 GCA_045642385.1 Acutalibacteraceae bacterium | reverse complement strand
ATAAAAATGCTCTTAATTCTCGATAAAATGTCACCGAAAGACATCGGAAAATGTGACAGGTATTCATTAGGTGTAAAACAGGGCAAAAAGAAATAAATGTAAATAACTGTTTCACGGTAAAATCGTCCCCGTGACACCAATCTTAACTTTACGATATAAAAGATTTCCAAAACAAAACAGCTGTAAGCCTATCATTTTCGATAAACTTACAGCCGTTTTTTATTTATTCTTATTTGTATTTCGGAAATGCCGGGTTACAGGCATAGAAATTTTTTGAATTCATTTTGTCCGTTGCAATTCTCATAGCTTCGCCGAAACGCTGAAAGTGTACAATCTCCCTTTCACGCAGGAATTTAATTACATCCTTAACATCCGGGTCGTCCACAAGCCTTAAAATGTTATCATAAGTTGTTCTGGCTTTCTGCTCTGCTCCCATATCCTCGGCTAAATCGGTTAATACATCACCTTTTACACCGATACTTGCCGCGCTGAACGGGAAACCGCTTGCCGCTGTGGGATATACTCCCGTCGTGTGGTCAACAAAATATGTATCAAATCCGCTGCGTTTTATCTCGTCAACCGAAAGATTTTTCGTAAGCTGATATACTATCGTTCCCACCATTTCAAGATGTCCCAATTCTTCTGTACCTACAGAAGCATATAAAATTGTACCTTTGACCGAAAAATCGGACAAGCCGGACTATTTCGGACTGTTCGCACATAGATTTTTCACAAAAATTAAGCTCAAACAAAAAGAAGAGCAAAAAATCACCGTAAAATCCAAACTTACTACTAATGTGAATGTGTTTTTATCAGGTGATTATTATATATAATAAAAAAATTTTTTCGCACATTCGACAAACCTCCTACTACTTGGTATAAATAAGTTACCAAATAACAGGAGGTTTTTATTATGAAAAAACACATTATTGATGAACAAAACGGATTAACTTACACGCTTGTGGGAGATTACTATTTTCCAGATTTTGCAATTGAGATTGAAAAAGATTTAAAAGAAATCAGCAGACAAATTTCATCTCTCGGCAAGTATGGCAGAATGAGAAATGACTATCTTCGTAAGAACAAAATTCACGAATACAATGAAATGATTTGTAACGGTACTTTGATTGAACATCTGAAAGATACTGACGATTCAGCATTTTACATTCTTGAACAGACGGTAAAAGCCTTTGCCGAAGCTGACGGTTGTGATGAAATCCTGAAAGCAACTGACCAAATAAAATGGATTGGTTTGATGAACAACTACCGCCACTGTGCAGAGGAAATTATTTTTAAAGAACTGATTTACATCTAAATTGAAAACAGAGGTTTGGCTATCATCAAGTCAAACCTCATTTGTTTTGTTATATATGATGTAATTAGCTAAAATAATCATGTATTCAGTTTAATTACTGAAGCAAATTGTTAAGTTTTAAATAATTTATAAATTCACACATAATATCGTTATAACGACTAACAATATCAATTTCAGTAAAATCCGTAGATGTCGAAGTTAAATTAAGCAATTCAATAACACGGGTTCCTTCCTTTAATTGACCCTTACTATTTGTGAAGCCT
>JAZUIT010000234.1:0-3006 GCA_045642385.1 Acutalibacteraceae bacterium | reverse complement strand
TTTCATCAAGCTCCATCCGAGCACCTCCTCCAAACGAACTTGTGATCACACTATATATTATATCGATATTTTTCGATTTGTCAAGAGGATTCAATAAAACAGTATGAAGAAACACAAGGAGAAACTACTTCTTTGCGTAGTCTCTCCATTGAAGGTGGCTTTTTTGTTTTGTGAAATTTTATTCTTCTGTTTTTTCTTCTTTCGTTGTTTCTTCTGCGGGAGTAGCTTCCTCGGCAGCTTTTTTTGCAGCTTCTTCTACCGGGTTATCATCACAGCAGCAATCACAGCAACAGTCATCATCCTCACAGCAGTTGTAATCGTCACAATCGAGGAAATCGTAATCATCATCACAGAAATAGTGTGTGCAGTTCAAAAGCTTTGTTACCGCATAATAAACAGCAACTACCGCACCGAATATTGCTAACAAAATTCCTACAACCTTAGCGGCGATTTTAAAAGTATCCATATTTATTACCTCCGAATATATTTTTTCTTTCATTAACTTCATTATACATTAAACAGGCAAGAATTGTCAAGAAAATAATATTTAAAATTAATTACTCGTTCATATAAAACAAAAAGCACAGCCGAAAAGTTCGCCTATGCTTATCATTTGCCATGTTATTTAATTAACCAAGCTTCTTAGCGAGAGCTGATTTTTTACGGGCAGCATTATTCTTGTGAATAAGACCCTTAGCAGCTGCCTGGTCAACCTTCTTAATAGCTACCTTGATAAGTTCGTCCTTATCAGCGGCAGAAGCATCAACAGCGGCATTTGCCTTTTTAATAGCTGTTTTAAGTGCAGAATTTCTTGACTTATTACGAGCAGTTCTTGTAGCGGTTGTTTTAACACGCTTTTTTGCTGATTTTATGTTCGGCATTATCACACACCTCCTTCTCAAACCTTAAACACTCATATATATTATCATTATTTCAAAAAAAATGCAAGTGTTTTTTAAAAAAAACGGTAATACTATTTATAAAAATTTAAAGGAACAGGGGCTTTAATAAAAAAATATGGATTTCAGAACGGATTTAGCATTGGAACGGCGGGAAATTTCCGAAAACATCAGCGGCATAAGCTGTGATACGGAAAAAAGGGGAAGCTGTAAAATTACAAGAATTAAGGTTGAAACCGAGGAAGGTGCCGAGAAAATCGGAAAACCTATGGGAAATTATATAACAATAGAAATTTCTTCGTTCTCAAAAGCGGGAGAAATATTTGACGAAAAGCTGAAAACCGTTTCGGACGAGCTGACAAAATTAATCCCCGAAAAAGGCACGGTTTTGGTAGTGGGCTTGGGAAATAAAAATATTACCCCCGACTGTTTGGGTCCCGAATGTGTTTCCCAACTGCTTGCAACAAGGCATATAACAGATGAAATAGCAAAATCAATGGGACTGGGAAAGCTGCGTTCGGTCGCCGCCGTTGCACCGGGTGTATTAGGTCAGACGGGAATTGAAACGGTGGAAATAATTTCCGGTGTGGTAAAGACCGTAAAACCGGTTGCGGTTATCACCGTTGACGCATTGGCATCAAGACGGGTTCAGCGATTAGGAAGAACAATTCAGATTTGCGACACGGGAATTTCTCCCGGTTCGGGTGTGGGAAACGCAAGGGCAAAAATTGATGAAAAAACTTTGGGAGTACCGGTTATTTCAATAGGTGTACCAACTGTTGTGGATGCCGCCACGCTGGTTTATGATGTTTCTGACGGTAAAGCACAGGTGTCCGAGGATAACGAATTTGCACAGATGATGGTAACTCCCAAAGAAATAGATTTATTATCACAACGGGCGGCAAAGACGGTGGCTATGGCAATAAATGCATCATTACAATCCAATTTACCCATTGAAGATATTTTAACATTACTTGCGTAAAGCCTGCATATAAATTAATTGGTGATGTGTATGAAAACAAAGGCATTTTTTACGCTGGTTATGTCAGCGGCAATAATTGTTTCTGCGGTGATATTTGCTCCCAAAAGTAATCTTGAAAGCTTTACTTTACTTTGTGCAGGGGCGGCAATGCCACAGGGCAGTATACAAATGCTGTCGGATAGCTTTAAACCAACTGAAAAGACAACTGTTGAGGCTACGACAAAGCCTGCAAAAAAGCAGGTGACACAAGCCTCTGTAACAGCTTCAATAACTGATGTGCCGGAGGATATAAAGAAGCTTATTGATAAATCAAAGATAGCTTTTGTAAATCAGAAAAAAGACGGTGACATAGTTGAAAGCACATACAATATATCTGACGGAAATTGCAGTTATCAGAATGTTGCGGTGAAAAATGCCACCGAAACCGCAACAGTGAATGTTGAGAAAACATTGAATGAACCTATCAATCTTAAAATAGATAAATCCAAACCGTCGGTATTGATTTTTCATACCCACACCACAGAAGGCTATGAAATTTTGGACAGAAATTTTTATGCAAGTGACTATGTTTCGAGAACCGAGGATATTACAAAAAGTGTTGTAAGAGTAGGAACGGAAATTGAAAAAACTCTTAAAGCTCAGGGTTTTAATGTAATTCACGATACGAAAATTTATGACAGCAGATATGACGGTGCCTATGAGCGTTCAAGGGTTACTGTAAAAAAATATCTTGAAAAATATCCGAGTTTACAGGTGATTTTGGATGTGCATAGGGACGCAATTCAGACGGATGACGGTACAAAATATAAGCCGGTCAATACAATTATGGGTAAAAAAGCGGCGCAGATTATGCTGGTTACGGGTTGTCAGGAACAGGGTATAGAGGATTATCCCAACTGGTACGAAAATCTTAAATTCACATTGAAATTACAGAAATCCTGTGAGGATAATTTTTCGGGACTTATGCGGCCTGTTTCTTTTTGTGCAAGAAGATATAATATGCATTTAGCTCCATGTTCGATTTTGTGCGAGTTCGGAAGTGATGCAAATACCCTTGACGAAGCAGTTTATTCCGGCAGGCTTTTTGCAATTTCTCTTGCAAAAATGCTTAATAAATATGTGTGA
>JAZUIT010000233.1:0-8913 GCA_045642385.1 Acutalibacteraceae bacterium | reverse complement strand
CAACTGGTGATATATACAGAGTAATGTATTTACAGGTTTCACAAACAAAGCCCGATCAAGTATATACCACAATTGATAAACACAGCAGTCAGGTTGCCGCGGCTGTAGAATGGGCAAATAGTATTTTTAATAAAATGAAGTAATTTTTTGATGATTTGCATTGAAATGATATATGTTTATTTCGGTGCCTTGGTGAGGGGGAGCTGAATGAAAAAACTTTTAACATTATGTTTGGCTATGATGCTGTTGATTCTTTCGGGCTGCGGTGAAAAGGCTGATAATCCAAAAAACAAAAAGTCTTCACCGTCAACACCGCAAGATTCTGTTTCTTCCGATGTTACAACAGAACCGGATGTTTTTGATTCATCGTTTTCTGAAAACACAAATACTTCCGTTAATGAAGATAATTTTCCTGCGCAACCGGAAAAAACGGATTCAAAAAGCAAAATCACTGAAATTATACCCACTGTAAAAGATGCCTATCTTTTGAATCCACAACATAGCGAAACGGATAAGCAAGCCGATGAATTGAGAAATAAAATATTGAATTCAGCAAATAACTTCAAATCATCAGGAAGGAAATTTTATATTGCTCCTAACGGTTCGGTTGAAGAGGAAGACGGTACATCACCTGAAAAGCCATGGTCTTTGGATGCATTGTCCCTGTATAAGTATATGCTTGAGCCCGGTGATACGGTATTGTTTGAGAGAGGCAGTGTTTACAGGCTTACTTCCGGATTACAGTTGACTTCCGGTGTAACCTATACTGCTTACGGAAAAGGCAATAAGCCTGCATTGTACGGTTCTGAGATGAATTATGCAAAAGACGGATTATGGTTTCCAAGCAAAAAAGAAAACATTTGGCGGCTCGATTTTCCCGCAGGTAAGGCAGGCTCTATAGTCTATAATCACGGTGAGGCAATCGGCACATCAAGAAACGGACTTAAGGAACTGAACAGGAACGGCGATTTTTTCTGTAACGCAACAGAGGGATTCCTTTATCTATACTGCGATAAGGGTTATCCGCAGGATGTATATAAGGATATTGAAATTGCTGCACAGATAGGTGTTTCCGGTTCCGGTTTGAATAATGTTACAGTTGAAAATTTGACCTTCAAATATTTTGGCAGTCACGCAATAAATGTTACAAACAGCAAAAATATAACAGTAAGAAATTGTGAATTTGGCTGGATAGGCGGAGGAACAATGTCAGACGAAAACAGCGGTGAAGTCTATTACGGAAATGCGGTTCAATTTTGGGAAAATGCCGAAAATATCAATGTAAGCCGCTGCTGGATATATCAGGTTTATGATACCGGTATTACTTTCCAAGGCTCTGCAGACGGTACATTTAAGGATATAAGGTTTTCTGAAAATCTGATTGAATACTGTCATTATTCCATAGAGTTTTTTAGTTATAACGGTAATGATGAATGTGTAAATGCCAAAATGGAGAACATATCCATTGATAACAATATTATAAGATTTTCCGGATACGGTTGGGGTTTTAACCGTGACTATGTTCATGGCTGTGCTGCTATTGTAGGTTGGCATACGCTGGTTCCCGATACAAAGAATTTCAAGATAATAAATAATATCTTTGATTGTTCGGCAAGAAGTCTTATTTGTTGGTACTGGGCACCTGAAAATGAACAAAAAGGTCTTATTATTTCAGGCAACTCTTTTTATCAAAAAAAATATACTTTACCGCTTCCTGATAAATACATATCCGGATATGACGATTTTGCGGCTATGACATTCGGGCCAACCGGTAATGATTTCAGAATAGTTTATGCTAAAAATCAAAAAGAGTTAGAAGATGCCGTTAAACTGTTTGACCCATCACCAAAACTTGTTAAATGGGTTGGTTGATTTTAACGATAATTTTCAAATAATCGGAGGTCGTTCTTTTGAATAAACATAAAAAATTAAATATAATTTTTGCGATTGTTATTGCTTTTGCACTATTTACGACCTCAAATTGTACTTTTGTTAATGCTCAAAACAATACGAAAATAGATGCTTTGCTTAACACGGTTGACACTGTTGCTAACAATGATTTAAATAACTATAACGATTATTCTTCCGAGTTCGATAAATTGAGTTTGGCAGGAAACAGTTATAAAATAACCGCCGGTATTGATTTTACTGACAAAAGGAGCAGTTCATTCAAAATCAGCATAAATGAAGATGCACTTTATAATATTGGCCTTTTCTATAAGTCTTTGGATGATGCGATAGTCAGTATTACATTTGATTTAAAGATTGATGGCAAAAATCCGTTTAATGAAGCAAAGCGGTTTACCATACCTCGAATTTGGAAGGATGCACCGGTTGAAACCGATGCTGACGGAAATCAATTTGTTTTAGAACCAACGCAATCTGAAGATTACTATTACCATGTACTATCAGACATCTCCGGATGGACTGCGGATAACTATTTATTTCATCTGACATCAGGAGAGCACACGGTTGAGATTGCAGCCATTGAAGGTAGCTTTAAACTTGATTATTTAGTTTTTGAATCTCCCGAAATTTCTCAAAACTATTCCAATCCTAAAGACAAAAGTGAGTTTTACAATGGAGAGGATATCGTAATTGAGGGTGAAAAAACTTTATATAAAAACAGTTTTTGGCTATCACCGAGTGCTAACGCAATAAGTACAAAGGTTTCGCCTAAATCACCTTTTAACGATGTAATAAATTTTATTGGAGGTTCTAATTGGTCGAATGCGGGCGATACAATTTTTTGGGAAACACCCGAAGTAAAAGCCGGTTATTATCAAATAGGATTTTCCTATATGCAGGATTCTGTTATAGGCGGATCGGTTTACAGATGGTTAAAGGTTGACGGTAAAACTCCTTTCAGCGAAGCCAAGGAAATTTCCTTTAAATATTGTTATGATTTTGAAAATAACAGCTTTAATAATTCAAAAGGAAGACCGTATCTAATCTATTTGACTGAAGGCAAACATACAATAAGCCTTACAGCCACCCCGGGAAAAATGTATGAGGTTACATCTGCTTTAAATGATGTTACTTCCTTAATCAGTGATATTTATCTTGATATTATAATGATTACGGGCCAGACAATTGATGTAAGTCGTGATTACGACCTTTTTAACCAGGTTCCCGATATGGAAAAAAGACTTAAGAAGATTTATAACGGTTTACTTAAATCAAAAAATCTTTTAATTAAATATACCGGAAACGAAACCGGTTCGCATATTTCGGTAATCGACGGAATGTTGCGTGTTACCAAAGAGATGCTCGAAAACAAATTTTATGCACATAAATATGTTTCAAATTTCTATTCTAATTATTCTTCTGTTGCAGCAACTCTTAATGAACTTAAATCTGTTCCTCTTTCTATTGATTCAATAAAACTTTGCTCTCCAACAAAAGCAGTCAAAAACAAAGATGTTTCGGTTTTTGAAAAGTTAAGTTTTTCAGTAAAGCGGTTTATGTATTCTTTTGTTAAAGATTACGATGGCGTTTCTGAAGAAGATAATAAAACAGATTCGCTTGAAATTTGGGTGAATTGGGGCAGAGATCAGGCGCAGGTTTTAAACTCTTTGATTCAAACATCCTTTGTTCCCGAATATAAAACACATGTCACTGTAAAGGTTGTTAATGCTTCTTTAGTACAAGCGGTACTTTCGGGCAAAGGGCCTGATATATTCTTGCAACATTCAAGATCTGAACCTGTTAATCTTGCAATGCGTGGAGTGTTATACGATATTTCGCAATTTGAAGATATAGATAAGGTTTTAAAAAGTTTTTCTCCCGGTGCGGATATTCCGTACAGATATAAAGACGGTTTATATGCACTACCTGATACGCAAACTTTTTATTTGATGTATTACAGAAAAGATAT
The DNA here is from genome assembly GCA_045642385.1 of Acutalibacteraceae bacterium. GTDB lineage: Bacteria > Bacillota > Clostridia > Oscillospirales > Acutalibacteraceae > RGIG2945. The sequence continues at coordinate 5,036 of JAZUIT010000233.1, read as the reverse complement.
TTTTCAAAAGCTTGGTTTGACTGTCCCGAAAACATGGGAAGAGTTTGCACGGGTAAGTACTCAATTGTCAAGAGAAAATTTGTATACTTGGATACCATATACTCAAATTACAGATATGACACTGGCGAATACAGGTGTAGGGAGTCTTTCACTGTTCCCAAGTCTTGTTTTGCAAAAAGGTCTTTCGTTCTATACGGAAGACCAAAAAGCTACAACTCTTACTTCAGAGCCGATAATTCGTGCATTTACCGAATGGACGGATTATTATACGAAAATGAAATTACCTGTTTCTATGAGTTTCTACAATCGTTTTAGAACGGGTGATTGTCCGTTGGGGATTGATATTTATACTACTTATACAACATTGAAAGCAGCAGCTTCTGAAATAGACAATTTATGGGGTGTAAGCGAATTACCGGGTACAGTTTTAGAGGACGGTACCGTTTCACACACATCCTCCGGCGGAGGTACTGCTTGTGGGATTTTGAAATCAACTAAAAACCCAAATTCTTCATGGGATTTTTTGAAATGGTGGACATCGGCAAAGGTTCAACTTTCTTTCTCAAATAATGTTGAAGCAATTTTAGGACCTTCGGCAAGAGTTGCAGTTTCAAATACAGATGCTTTTGAAGGAATGTCTTGGGATGTTGATATGCGTAATGACATTGTTCTTGCAAGAAGCAGAGTTAGAGAAATACCTGAAATTCCTGGCAGTTATTATCTTTCCCGTGCAATTGATCACTGCTTTTGGAATGTTGTGAATTCAAACAAAAAGCCCAAAAATATGCTTTCGCAATGGGGCGCTGAGGTTGATACCGAAATTGAACGCAAGTGGGAGCAATACACTAATCGAAAATAAAATGTGAAAGGCCGGATGATAAGTATGACGAAGATTAAAAAGAAAAAATCACTTAGTGATAATGCATGGTTTTACATAATTATTATGCCTTTTATTTCACTTTTCTTTTTGTTTACATTGCTTCCTATGCTTTCCTCGGTTGTTTTAAGTTTTTTTGATTACGATATGGTTTCAACACCGATTTTTGTTGGTTTTAAAAACTATATTCGTATGATTACCGGAGATAAAACATTTTTTACGGTTTTAGGAAACACTTTGCAGTTTGCTGTAATTACCGGACCGATAAGTTTTGTTTTGGCATTTTTACTTGCTTGGATGATAAATGAGTTCAATCCGTTTGTAAGAAGCATTTTAGCGTTTTTATTTTACGCACCGGCATTAGTAGGTAATGCATATTTTATTTGGCAAATTATTTTTTCAGGAGATAGTTACGGTTATCTTAACAATTTTCTTATAAGTTTTGGGTTTATTACCGATCCTATACAATGGTTTAAGGATCCCAAATATAATATGACAATCATTATGATAGTCCAACTTTGGATGAGTATGGGCGTGTCTTTTCTTTCAAATGTTGCAGGTCTTCAAAATGTTGATTCTGAACTGTACGAAGCAGGTGCAATTGACGGAGTTCGTACCCGTTGGCATGAACTATGGTATATTACACTGCCGTCAATGAAGAATATTCTTTTGTTTGGTGCAGTAATGCAAATTCAGGCTGTATTCTCAATCAGCACAATCGTAACACAACTTGCAGGTTATCCGAGTGTTAATAATTCGGTTGATACATTGGTATCTCTTATTACCGATGTAGGTACTATGAGGTACGAAATGGGTTATGCTGCTACACTTTCGGTATTTTTGTTTGTTATGATTCTGTTTGTAAGATTTATTGTAGGCGGTGCGCTTAACCTTTTGGGTAAGAGTGAATAATAGTAGGTTTTTATCGGGGAGTGATACATAAATGTCTAAGCAAAAATTGCAGTATAAAAGATATACTCGTTCAAAGGCGGGAAATGTTTTTTATTTTACGTTTCTTTGTTTGGCTGGTTTGTTTTCTGTATTGCCGTTATTTTACTGTATTGTGACTTCATTTAAACCTTTGAATGAATTATTGATTTTTCCGCCTAAATTTTTTGTCATAAGTCCTACACTTGAAAATTATCGAATTTTGCCTTCCTTATTCGGAAAATTGAAAGTCCCTGTTTCAAGATATCTGTTTAACAGCGTTTTTGTTGCTGTTGTTTCAACATTCTTTCATATTATAGCAGCTTCATTGGCGGCATTTACTCTTTCCAAATCAAAAATAAAAGGTAGAAATACAATTTTTTGGATAATACAACTTACACTACTTTTTAATGCCTACACATTAGGTGTACCGCAGTATTTGATTTTTAGTAAACTGCATATGGTCGATACTTATTTTGTCTATATTCTTCCTGCGATACCATCGGCTATGGGTTGTTTCTTGATGAAGCAGTTTATGGATGCAGGCATTCCGCAACCTTTAATGGAAGCGGCACAAATAGATGGTGCAAATATTCCGGTTATATATTGGAGAATAGTAATGCCTATGGTTAAACCTGCATGGATGACACTATTGCTGTTCTCGTTCAGGGATATGTGGTCTATAGTTCCCGGAGGTACTATATTCAGCGAACAGTTAAAGACATTACCACAGGTAGTAAGTACTATATCGGCAGGCGGTATAGCCCGCTCGGGCAGTGTTATGGCTGTTACGGTTATAATGATGATTCCACCAATAATTGTATTTTTGGTTTCTCAAAGTAATGTTATGGAAACAATGAGTACATCCGGTATTAAATAATTACATTCTTAAGTGAAAGGTAGGTGCGTTTAAATGAGAAAAAGATTGCTTATTATATTTGTTACAATTGTTATTGCTTTTGGCGTGTCAATTTCGGTTTTTGCCGAGTCTGATTCTTTTGTTCGTATAGAAACAGAAAATGATACTGTAATAACTGTGAATTCTCGCAATGTTTTTAAAACTACAAAATGCCTTACCGGTGCATCGCTTAAGGCCGAAGAACAACTTACGGGTATAACAGATATATTCGTAAGTGAAAACGGTTTTATTTATCTGCTTTGCAGTGAAAGTTCACGAATTCTAAAATTAAATTCTGATTATAACCTTGAAAAAGAGATTTCACTTAAAAACACCGACGGAAATGAAATTGATTTTAAAGGTGCTCAAGGTTTGTATGTTGAAGACGACGATAAAATTTATCTTGCTGACACGGAAAATTCACAGGTGATAATAACGGACAATGACGGTAAGTGTATAAAAATTTGGGAACAACCTCAGTCTGATATTATACCTGAAGGCTTTATATATAATCCCGCTAAAATTATCAGAAATAGCGACGGTTATACATATATTTTAAGTCGTGGTTGTTATTATGGTACGCTTGTTTATAATCCGGAAGGCAAATTTTCCGGTTTTATGGGTGCAAATACAGTAAAAGCAACCGTGCTTGATGCTATTTCAAATATTTATAAACGCTTAACTACCACCGAGGAAAAGCAGACAGCAGCGGTTAAGAATTTGCCTTATTCGTTTGTTGATTTTGTAATGGATAAGGAAGGATATATAGTTACCTGTACAGGCAGCACCGATCCGCAATCAAACGGTGTCGGTCAAATAAGAAAAATAAATAATTCGGGAGCCAATATCCTTTTTAAAACATACAGCAGTGGCAATTCTGTTAATTCTGCCGAATATAACTTTCTTGAAAAGAAGATTATAAAAAAGAGCGGACAAAATCAGATTCAGAATATTGTGTCGGTAGATGTTGATGAGAACGGATTTCTATACGCTCTCGACAGAACATTCGGATTTATTTATGTTTACGACAGTGATTGTAATTTTATAACCGGTTTCGGCGGTTTGGGCGATTCTCAAGGTCTTTTCACAGACCCGGTATCAATTGCGGTTACAAAAAACGGGCTTTTGGTTGCGGATACCAAAGCGGGCGTTGTTACCGTATTTGAAATTACCGAATTTGGTAAAAAACTTTATAAAGCGCAGTGTATGTACCTTAATGGTGAATATACGGATGCAAAACCCTTGTGGGAGGATATACTTTCTCAGGATAGGTATAATCAACCTGCCTATAGAGGACTTGCAATGATAAGTTATAACAACGGAAATTATAAAAAAGCATTGGAATTTGCAAAAATCGGATATGATTATACGGTGTACGATATGGCGTATCAAAAAGTATTGACGAATTTTATTGAGAAATACTTTGCTGTTTTGATTTTGATATTAGTCGTTTTAATAGGTGTATGCGTTTTTGCGGTATTAAAAATTCAGAAAAACCAAAAGATTTTAATTAAGAACGAAAAAATCAAAACGGTTTGCTCGGTTGCAGTCCATCCTTTTAATACATTTGATGATATTAAATATTACGGTAAGGGCTCAATGCTTATAGCAGTTATATTTACCGTGCTGTTTTATTTGGCCTCTGCTTTTAAATCGACATTCTCGGGATTTTTGTTCTTAAATCAAGCACCTGAAGACTTTAATGCTTATTTCACCTTGCTTAAAACCATCGGACTAATTGCATTATGGTGTTTGGCAAACTGGTTGGTATGTGCTTTACTTTCGGGTAATGGAAAATTAAAAGAGGTGTTTATTGCAACAGTATATGCACTGATTCCTTATATTTTGTGGACGGTTGTATCGGTAGTGTTAACTTGGATATTGCCTCTGTCGGGAGCAGGCCTTATAAACGGTATTAATACTGTAATGCTGATTTATACGTTTTTCCTGCTGTCCGTTGCAATGATGAAAATACACGATTTTAATTTCTTTAGATTTTTACTTACAAGTGCTGTTACGGTAATTGGGATGTTGTTTATAGTATTCATAATATTTATGATAATAATTTTATTGCAGCAGTTTTGGAATATGCTATACGCCGTGTTTACTGAAGCATTTTACAGATAATTGATAGTTACTTTGAGTCCAAGAAAGGATTTGGTGTTTTAATGAGAATTTTCAAACGAATAAGCATTATGTTGTTAATAACTTTACTTATTTTGAGCGCTTGTTCGTGTAAAAAACAAATCAAATCATCTGGATATAACAAAAATTCTGATGTTACTTCTATTTCTTCGCAGATTATAGCCCAAAATGAAAAAATGCAACTTTTTT
>JAZUIT010000232.1:0-3609 GCA_045642385.1 Acutalibacteraceae bacterium | reverse complement strand
CGCCGTTCCGATTGAGGTAAAGTCCGGCAAAGACTACACCGTTCACAGTGCACTGAATAACTTTGTGAAAAATGAAGATTATCATATCAAGAAAGCATTTGTGGTATCTAACGAGCGAACTGTTAAAACAGACGGTAAGATAACCTATCTGCCAATTTATTATGCGATGTTTTTTTAATGAATGGGCTATTATCTTAAAATTTCAACAAAAAAGAGGTGAGATACTTTGGGTAAATACACCGATGATGAAATCCGCAGTATGAAGAAAATCACTTGTAAAATTGCCGCAGATTATCTTGGCATTTCTCCTATGTCAGTAAGTATGGGTATGCAACAGGATCGTTTGCCTATTGGATTTGCCGTACACAATCAGGACAGATATACGGATAGTTGGTCGTATAATATTATTCCGAAACGGCTGATTGCTTATAACCATGGCACAATTAATGAAGTGCAGGTTCAAAGCATAGAAAATAACTTATCCCGTATTATTGAAGAGTTCACAGAAATGAAACAGGACTTAAGTTTTTTATTGCGTGGAAATCAAGAATGAAAGAGGTGAATGCCACTCGTGAAGAATATTGGAAATCAAAACTAATAATTGAAGAACAACGAGCATATATTGAGGATCGTTTTATTTACGGAACAGGAGGTGAAAGGAACATGGAAAAGAAAACGGTATCTTTGCAGAGAGATAAACTATATGAGGAAATCTGGACTATTTCGTTGACAAAAGTCGCCAAGCAGTATGATGTACCTTATCAGAAACTTAAAGAAGCTTGTGAAAAGTCGAAAATACCTTTGCCTACACCATCTTACTGGGGTAATCTTTCTGTGGGTAAAACGGTTGAGAAAATACCGTTACCGCCATCCGACATAAGCACGGTCACCGTTACTTTTTCAGTAAAAACTTCTGCCGAATCAGTTGTCCCAAGTAAGGAACAAATTGAATCTTTCATAACAAATAATCAAAAAAACAGTGATTTGGTAAACAAAACCGCTTTAACAACCGATGAAATCACACCAACTATTAACGAATCTTTGGGTTTTCTTACTGATGATGAGCGATTTCGTGTTTCAAAATGTGCTCTTCAAATGTCCGTTGACCCAAAGAAACGGAAGTTACATCCTGTGCTTATGAAACATAAAACTGATTGCGAGACTTGGAATAAGAAGCTCCAATCATTGGGTCAAATTTCCAAAAGTGCTTATTCATATAGAGAACTGAAAAATAATGAGCCGCCTTTTTGCAGTAGTATATCCACGGAGACATTTATGCGGCTATATCACATTTTGGACACTATTTATTCCGCAATTGAGAAGCTGGGAGGAAGTATCAACTCTGACCTTTCGGTTAAGATACGCGGTGAAAATGTCAGTTTCGCAGTGTCAGAAATTGAGGAACAGGTAAAGCATACTCTGACAAAAGAAGAACTGAAGAAACTTGAACAATACGAAAAAGACAAGAAATTGTATAAGTACACTTATGAACCTAAATTTCAAAAATATGATTATTTGCCCACCGGAAGACTTGCTTTTACTGCATATCGTGGAAGTCATATAAGAGACACAACTAATATAGGACTTGAAAACAGAGTTGGTGAAATATTAATTGGTCTGTATATGGAATCTGAAGCGGTTCGCATTGAGCGTGAAGCAAACGAAGCCGCCATCCGAAAAGCAGAGGAAGAAAAACATCAAAAAGAACTACACCGACAACGGTATAATGACGAAATAGACAAACTTAATGTTTTAAAACAAGAGGTTGCAGATTTTGAACTGGCATGTAGAATACGGGCATATATCACAGCTGTTGAAGAAAAGCCTGTTATTAGCAATGAACAAAAAGAATATATAGAGTGGGCTAAGGCAAAAGCCGATTGGTATGATCCCACAAAAGATGTTGTTGATCCTATTCTGGGCAAGAAAAATCATAATTCCGATAAAGAACCGGAAAAAATCGGGACAAGCTAGTGGTAATATTACTTCCGTAATAAGTTATACGGATAATTTAATCAAAGGCATTATAATATAGGTAGATCGTGTGAACGATTTTAAAGATGAGAGATTTGTGATATTTAAAAGCTTAAAACACGCCCATAAGTAATGCAAAATCGATTTACCATAAATATCCAATAAGATGAGCCGTTACAGATGACACTGACAAAAACCGAACAATTTATTGTATCACTTGTTAATTTAGGCGACAGAAAAGGCATAAAATAAGTGCAATTTTCACAATGAGTTTTTTGCTCGGAAAGGATACATTTTATGAAGGTTTTTAAGTACATATGTGCATCTATCATTTTTGCTCTATCGGGCTACTGTGCATATAACTGCATAGGTAAAATCAGCCACCTGCCCTACATAGCATTTATTTTGACATTCTCGATAGGAATGATCGTCGTGGCAGACGGCGGAATAGAAAGGAAACAGTAATTACAAGATAGCGTAAGCTTTAAAGCAAAACAGCGGCGGGGAATTTTCCCCGCCGCATAGTTTTTATAACTAAAATTTTACTTAAAACAACTGTTTATGAATTTTAAAGTTCCGTATAAAATCCAGCGCAAAATTAAAAACATATAATCACGCCCTTTGCAAAGATTAATGTCTATGCTAATCTCTCAAATCAATATCCCAATTCCGCAAATATCCCGTACCAATAAACTTGATTTTGCGAAGTTTGTGTTGCTTCAAAACTGACATTTTCGTCGTTTTTTCGTCTTAAATACAATGTAAATATATCTTCAATTTCTTCTTTTTTTAATGTTCTTAACGCTCTGATATTTGATTTATTATCATGCGTTCTGCCACTGCTGATTTGCACATTTCCGTTTTTACAACTAACATAAAACCATAAGGGCATTCTGTTGCCTTTGGGTTTCGTTTGAACATCCCTTGGGTTTTCAGCAAATTCATTAACAATTTGATTCCATAAATCATTATAGTCTAGATTATTGTAATCTCGTAGCTTTTTTTCTACAGCAGGTGTAACTTCTGCGGATGCATCTCTCATAAACTGATGTTGATATTGACGCAACATATTTTCTACCTCACTCCAAACAGTAACATAAGTACCATCATCTTCAAAAACTTTTCCATGTGTTTTAGGACCATCTGATTTCATTTGTGCATAATTATTTCGGAAAGTCGGAACATATAAATCTGTCCTTTGCGGATTGGTACACAAATTTTCTAAATCTTCAAGAGCTACATCGCCGTACATTTCTTCGGCAATCAAAAACGCACGAATAATTTTATGATTATATTGTGTTGGTTTCATAGCCCATTGGGGAATACGTTGGTTTGCTTTGCCATACCAATAATCATTATCAGTTCTTTGATAATTGTTTTCTTGAGCTTCGCCCGTACTATATTCACGGGATACATTAGCAAAAGTTTCGGAAATATATTTGCAGAAGCAAGCCTCTATGGCTTCATTCATAGATTGATTTGCAATAGTTGCCGCCATTTGAAAGCGGGAATAAATGTCTTCTTCAATATTTATTTCATACTGTTTTTTCATGTAGCATTCCTCCTTGACCTGTATGATATCACATAAAATCACTTTTGTCAACATAAAATACTAAAAATACTAAAAATATTTTA
>JAZUIT010000231.1:0-4510 GCA_045642385.1 Acutalibacteraceae bacterium | reverse complement strand
GCCTTGTTATTAATTTCGATTCTTTCGGCAAGGGATTTTTTCAATTCTTTAAAATCCTCATAGGCAAAATCTTTCGAAAACGGCTTTGGTCGCACCCTGACCTTTGACAGATAATCAAGCTTCAAATCGTCGATATAATCCTTATTAATAATACCTGAATCCTTTAAATAGCGGAGGAGATTTTCAAGATTTTTATGTAACGGCTGACCTTTTTGCAAATACGGGAAAAAGCCGACAAAAAAATCAAACCAGCTATCAATAACCTTATCTTCAATTAAATGTTTAATCAAATTCACACCGTTTTTCTTGTTCCAAAGCCATTCGAGGCTTTCTTCGCAAGAATGAATTATCTGCATTTGAGAAGAAGAAATATATTTGTTTTTGTAAATTTCATAAGGTTCGGTATGGCTGTAAGAATAGCCATGCTCATTGGAATTATTGCGGATTTCGGTACCGCGCAGCATTTTTAAAAACCCGAGCTGTAATTCCTCACATTGCAGCAAAAAAGCGGTGTCAAAACCTGTCTTAAATGTTTCGACAGTTTCAAACGGCAGACCTGCAATTAAATCAATATGAATTGTACACCTGCCGAAAAAGTTTATTTTTTTGATTGTTTCAATAAGAAAATCCGTGTTTTGAACACGGTTGACCGCTTTGAGTGATTTTTCGTTAAAGCTTTGAATACCGATTTCCAAACGGAATTTTTTCGGTTCAACCTCAAAGCATAAAAAATCAATTACTTCCTTGTTAAAAAGACCTGCTTCAATTTCAAACTGATAAATATTCGGGGTGTTTTCAAGGCGTTTGCAGATTTCAATAAATTTTTTCGGGTTGATATTAAAAGTGCGGTCTAAAAATTTTATACACTTAAAACGGTTGTTCTCTATAAATTTAAAGGTGCTTTCGGTTCTGTTGCGGTCAAAAATTCTTACACCCTTTTCAACTGATGACAAGCAATAGGAACAGTTAAATGGACATCCACGGGACAGTTCCAAATAAATAATCCGGTTATTCAAATCGTCCTCGGTGTACATATCGTAAATTTCCGGGACATTTTCAAGATTTTGAGTAAAATGCGGTGACACAATAGGATTATCAACACTTGCCACACCGTCAACGGTCATATTTCCGTGGTTTTGCAGATTTTCAATAAAAGGTAAAATTATTTCTTCACCCTCACCGCAGAGGATATAATCGAAAAATTCCACAAAATTCTGAGGTTCAAAGCTCACTTCCGGACCGCCGGCAAAAATTTTTATTTTCGGAAAATCTCTTTTTAAAACAAGGGCAATTTTTTTCATCATTGTGGTATTCCAAATGTAACAGGAAAACCCGATGACATCATAAGCTTTGATTTTTTCCACAATATTATCAATGCTGTCTTTAATAGTAAATTCGAGAAAATCCGCATCAAATTTTTCCCTTGCCTTTTTGGTAAGAATACGGACAGCAGGAGACGAATGAATATATTTTGAATTTACGGCAAGAAAAAGTACCTTGATGATAAACACCTCAATTTAATAAAAAATATCTGTGATAATTTTACCCGTTTTAATAACCGGTGTCAAGAACCAATCAGGGGACGGTTCTCTGATTGATTAAACCCATTGTGCTGCCTATCAATAAACTGCGACAGCAGTAGAATTAATTGAATATTGAAATTTCAGATACAGTATGGTAAAATGGCAGTTAAGATGATAGAAAATTCAAAAAACACCAAAATAATCCCTTGGCTTTTAACGGAGGTTGAATTATGGATATTTGTGAAAAGCTTTATAAAAAAACCGGTGGATTTATGAAAGGAATTTGCCACCCGACAGATGATACAGATATGTTGACCGGTGCGGGAATTGAATGGGTCAGATGGGATGTTCCCTATCCGTTTGAAGCTGACGGTACACCTGCAAAAGAGTTGACAGCATATAAAAACAGAAGCCGTATGTTTAAAAATGCCGGTATCCGTACAGTTGCAATTTCGCCCTATCCGAATGAATTTATTAAACGGGGTATTGATGTTACAACATCCGAAGGTCTTGAAAAAGCCGGCGATATTTGCGGAAAAATGGCTGAATATCTTAAAGATGTGGTGGATTGCTGGCAGGTTACAAATGAGCTTATGAACGGTTTCCGTGCACCCCTGACAATGGGTGAAATTATGCCGTATGTTGCCGCCTGTGCAAAGGGTATCAGAAAATATGTACCTGATGTTTGTATCGGTCAGAATTCCTGTCCGCCGTGGGATCCGGTAGGCTGTGAAAATTTCGATACTTTACAGGAGCTTACCGGTAAAGATTTCTTTGATTATTTGGGCTTTGATATATATTTCGGTTCATGGATGCCCGGAGGTCCGAATGATTATGAGTTCTGGATCCAAAAACTTTACGATTACGCAAAAATGCCTTTGATTCTTATGGAGTTCGGTTTTTCGTCAAAAGGTAATTTTTACAGAAAAGAAAAATGGAATAAGCTGTTAAATAAATACGGGTTTGCCGATGAAGATGAAATGCTTGCAAATCCCGACAGATTTATTAAGGTTGTACTTGATGAGCTTTCTCCCAATCTTGCAAAGAAAGCAAGGCTTATTGCACCCGGTGAACGGAGTGCTTATCTGAAAGGTGCTTATGTTCATCTTCTTAAATGCTGGCCGGCTGAAACGGGAGATTTACCTCATTCCGAAGAAGGTCAGGCACAGTTTTTTAAAGAAACATTACCTGCTTTTCAAAAAAATCCTGCTCTCGGCGGAGCAATGATATATTGCAATGTCGATGCTGAAAAATGTTTTGATTGCGGTCACTCCGACTGTCCGATTGAAACAGGCTGGGGGATTTTGCAATCTGATTTAACGAAGAAAAAAGCATATTATGCGATAAAAGATATTTGGGGTAACTCAAGAAAATAACCAATCGGGGGACGGTTCTCTGATTGAAAATAAAAAAGCAAAAAATACAGGCTGTCCGATAATTTTCGGATAGCCTGTGTTGTTATTTAGGAATATTTTTCTGTGATTTGCATTACAATGTGAAGAATATTCACATTTATATTAAATTCAATTACAAACCATCAACATCACCGACTGACAAATAGCAAATTTAATTGACGATAATAGTGTAATATGGTAGAATTCTGTTGGTGCTTAAAGCACCCTTAAAGGCAACCATAACGGTGGACGGTTAGCTCTCTATCCCAAGAGGGCAAAAAACTTTTCGCCCTCGGAAAGGGGGCGGTGCGTATGATAACATACAATGAAGTAATATTATTGCTTACCTTGCTTGTACAAGTCATAGCACTTGTTATCAATATAGAAAAAAGAAATAAACCGCCCAAGCTCCAACTTAGCGGTTTATCTCTTAAACTTCTAATATGGGCTAACCGTCTAATCGGTTGCCTTTCTGTTATTATTATAACAGAAATCACAGATTTGTCAACTGTTTAATCTCAAATCGCATCTTGATTGCAAAACACAAATTCACCGTTCTTATAATCACAATGATACTTGTGTTGGGAGGTGATATTACCCGTGAGCATTTCTTCCGACATTTTATCTTCAATCTGCGATTGAATTGCTCTTCTTAAAGGTCTTGCACCGTAAACCGGGTCGAAGCCTTCTTCTGCCACTTTTTCGGCTACTGCATCCGAAAAATCAACCTCAATACCGAGTGCGGAAATTCTCTTTGAAAGGTTATTTAACATTCTCTTTGCAATTTCCTTGATATCGTCTTTGTTGAGCTGTTTAAATACAATAATATCATCAACTCTGTTCAAGAACTCCGGTCGGAACATTCTTTTCAGCTCGCCCATAACAGATTGCTTGATTTTTTCGTCGTTCATTCTGCCTGAGCCGTCTGTTGCAAAGCCAAGACTACCGTTTTCCTGAGTAATAAGCTTTGCACCGACATTTGAAGTCATAATGATAATGCAGTTTTTGAAATCCACTTTTCTGCCCTGGGAATCGGTGAGAATACCGTCCTCCAAAATTTGCAAAAGCATATTGAATACATCGGGGTGAGCTTTTTCAATTTCATCGAAAAGTACAACGCTGTAAGGGCGTCTGCGGATTTTTTCCGTAAGCTGACCGCCCTCGTCATAGCCAACATATCCGGGAGGTGAACCCACAAGCTTTGATACGGTGTGCTTTTCCATATATTCCGACATATCAAGCCTTATCATAGCACTTTCGTCACCGAACATTGATGCCGCTATGGTTTTGCAAAGCTCGGTTTTGCCCACACCCGTGGGACCCAAGAATATAAACGAGCCTACCGGTCTTTTTGGGTCTTTAAGTCCCACTCTGCCCCTGCGAATAGCTCTTGAAACAGCCTTTACCGCTTCGTCCTGACCGACAATTCTTTCGTGCAGTTCCTGTTCCATATTGAGAAGTCTTTGACTTTCTTCAAGTGTGAGCTGCTGTACCGGAATACCCGTCCAGCCGGACACTATTGCCGCTATGTCTGCGGAAGTAATTTCCCCGTTGGTGCGGGAATTTTTTTCTTTCCAACTGTTTTTTTCTTCC
>JAZUIT010000230.1:0-2879 GCA_045642385.1 Acutalibacteraceae bacterium | reverse complement strand
CAGGGTACGCATAACAAGCAAACATCTGAGGTTAATTTATATACATCAGAGTTTAAGCCTGCCGCTACTGATTATACAGCTACAACTTCTGCATGGGGTCGTGCGGATTTCACTTACGATCCCGTTACGGATGACGGCGGTGCTCTTGTATTAGAGCTTGTAAAAGGTACCGCGGATAATACTTCTATACTTAATTCCATAAAGTTCCTGCATTTCACTACCGCCGGCACGAAAACAAAAACTATTTCACTTAATGAAGCGGAAGCTGCAAGCGTTACAAATGTAAGGCTTTGGGATTATGTTTGTGCATCAGGAAATAATACTTTTAACAATTTCTGTTATAGACTGAAAATTGAGGAAGGTAATAATGCAACGGCTTACTCACCGATGAGGAGAACATATACTGTCGGAAAGCCTTATGACTATTTCCCGTTGATTGATGCGAGACAGGGCTACACATTTGACGGTTGGTATACAGAGCCGGACGGTGGTACTGAGGTAACAATTTATACAACCGTTACAGAAAATAAAGAACTTTATGCTCATTGGAAGAAAAATGTAAATTACATCAGTTATGACCTTGGCGGCGGTAAATTCGGAAAGAGCCATCCTAATGAAGTGGGATACGACGATTTACTCAAGGTTTCCGCTCCTACTAAGGAGGGTGCCGTTTTCAAAGGCTGGACAGTCAGCGGTGATTTCAACACACTGACAGCTAAATGGGGAAATACAAATAATCCTGCAAATATTGTTACTGCATCTTCTGTATGCAAAAACGGAGCTGACGGCGATGTGTATTTCAAAAATCTGAACCCGAATTATGCTGCCGTAAAGCTTACCGCAAATTGGGAAACTCTTAAATACAATGTTACTGCTTACAGCAGTAATGATGATTACGGCACAGCATCTATGAATACCGTTGTTAAGCACGGTACACAGGTTAACTTTAAGGCAACACCGAAGTCGGGTTACAGCTTTGCCGGTTGGTATGATAATAAGGAATGTACGGGTACTCCCGTTTCAACCTCGGCTGACTATCAATGCACAATAACCAAGGATACAACTCTCTATGCTTCATGGTCTGCAACAGGTGTAAATACACAGTCTACCGATGTTGTTTCCACACAGGCACTTTCAACAAAAACCGCAGGTACAACAGTATTCGATGTAAACTATGACGGTATAAGACCGAACCTTATTTTACTTCCGAAGCTCAGTACTGCCGCTGATTCTAACTATTCATTTGGCGAATGGAGTACACCTCAATACCTGTATGCGTCATTTTTCAACGGAGGAAATGCGGGAATGGTTGAACACTTCATTATTAACGGTTCACACGGTCCTCAGACAGAATGTGTAGTTTTCACATCATCGGAGTTTAAGCCGGAAGCCGGCGTAAATTATACCGCATCATCGTATTATTCCGGGGGTACATCAAGCTTTGCACATGATGAATATGACGGCGGTTGTCTTTGCTTGGAGTTTACAAAAGATGCAAGTACAGAGGGTTCATCTTCTATCAAACCGTGGAGGAAAAAGCTTGACTTTGGCGGAAACATAAACAGAACATCAACTTTTTCTCTTACTGCGGAAGAAGCGGCACAGGTAAACTTCTTAAAGCTTTGGGATTATGCTTGTTCGGCAGGCGGTAATGATTTTACAAACTATAATTTCAGACTGAAAATAGAAGAGGGCGACACATCAACAGCTTATTCACCAATGAGAAGAGCTTATACAGTCGGTTCAACCTACGGCTATCTTCCTGAAATTACAAGACCCGGATATATCTTTAACGGCTGGTTCACACAGCCAACAGGCGGAAGTAAGGTTACGGCAAATTCGGTTGTTTCTTCAAACGGTACTCTTTATGCTCAATGGACACCCGGTACATATTCAGTTAAACTTGATGCTCAGGAAGGTGTCGGCGGAACAAGCAGTATTAACGCTACATTCGCAAGCAACTTGCCCAATATAACCGTTCCTACAAAAGACGGATTTGATTTCGGCGGCTATTTCACAGCGGCAAACGGCAACGGAGTACAGTATTATACTTCAACAGGTGTAGGTACAAAAGCTTCCGATATTACTGCCAATACAACACTTTATGCATATTGGACATTGAAGAAATATTCAGCAAGTGCTTCTTTGGGTAACACCGCAAAGGGTACGGTTGTAATGGAAGTGTTGGTTGATAACGGAACGGAATTGACCTTTACGGTAGCCGAAAACGAAAATTCACAGCTGAACTTTGAAGGATGGTACAGCGGTGACGACTTAGTTGAATCTGATAAGACATATACTGTAACAGTTACCGGAAAAACATCGTTTGAAGTTAGGTGGGAATCACAGCAGCAACTGCTCTTCTCAAAGGAAGGCTCCGGTTCAATAGTAAATCAGGATTCCTTACAGGTTTACAGCTTACCTTTGGGACTTACAAGTCTCAATGATTATGTAAAAGCGGCAGAGGGTTATCACTTTACAATCGAAACAAAGAACGGTACAGTAGGAACAAATACAAAAATCAATGTACTTGACGCAACAGAAGCCGTAAAAGCTGTATACAATGTAGTAATCTTCGGCGACTTGGACGGAGACGGTATATACGACGGAACTGATGCAGTTATAGCAGGCTTCCTTGCAAGCGGAATGCTTACAAGAAATGATGTTGGTGAAGCTGTATATACTGCGGCGGACTGCAATCACAGCGGAGCAATAGACAGCGATGATGTTGAGCTTTTAGCTAAGGCAGGTTTGTTGTTGGAAAAAGTTAACCAGTCAGGTTCAAACAGCGAATTAAAGGCTCAGTATGATAACCTTATCAGCCAGAATCCTGATGCTTCAACAGAAAAGACAGAAGAAAATACAGTTACAAACATTAT
>JAZUIT010000229.1:0-3090 GCA_045642385.1 Acutalibacteraceae bacterium | reverse complement strand
TAATCTTTCAGCCTCTTCTTCTCTCCCATTCTTATTATACTGTCGAACTTTATGAAAAATCCCTATGTTGCAAAATTGCAACAAAATAGGCAAACGGAAATGAAAACTACGCAAATCTGCAACAAGTTCCCTCACTACTATTCTGACGGAATTTTCAATTTTTGGTCAAAATGGCGGAGTGGTCAAAAACGATAAACCGGAGTTCTTTTTCGAAAAAATAAATTTTCAGTACTTACACCTGTTTTTTGAACGGATGTAACCGTGTGTAAATGTCAAGTCAAAATGTCGGAAAACGCCAAGTTAAAATGTCGTTTTTCGCCAAGATGAAAATGTCGTTAATCGTCAACATCGTCGTCAAAAATTTTTCTGTCCTTGATACGGTTCTGACACTGCGTTATGGTCTTTTCCTTGGCAGCTTTTTCTTTTAAGAGCTTTTCCTTTATGTTTTGTGTGTTCATTACTTACTCCTTTTTGGCAGAAGAAAGCCGCCACATTAAAGTGACGGCTTAAATGCTTATTCATTTTATAAATATTCTTTTAACTACCAATGTTTCTGTGTCAAATTCTCGTGTATTTTCGTGAAGTACAATCAGCCGTCCGCCTCTTTCAATACCGTAAGAATGATATCCTGCACCGAGTGACTGAATCAGTTTTATTTTCTCAATCTCACCGATAAAAGTGTTTGTGTGGTCGTGCCCGAAAAATGCTGCCACAATGTCCCCCATTTTAACCCAACTTTCAAACTGTTTCCCGTTTTGGGGAGTCGGGCATGGAGCCTCACGCATTGAGCCTTGAGAAAATACTCCTTTTTTCGGAACAAAGTATTTTCCGTCCTTTTCAAAAGCACCTGGTGTCCCTTTTGTTGTTTCTTCGCAGAAAGCATATTCCTGAAGAACGGGTATATGCTGAAAAAGAATTGACGGAACAGGCTTTCCGCCGTTCTTTTCTCTCAGCTCAACTGACTTTTTTTCGTACCACTCTATCTGATCATCGTGAACAAATCCGTACCCATCAGGATTTTTCTGAATTGTATAATCGTCATTTCTCAGATAATCGTTAGAATCTATGCACCAGATATTCCAGTTGATTCTGTCACTATCATGTGAAAGAATTGGAACTGTATAGTTCCCGCATCCGAATACATCCTCTTCGTTGAAACAACCCCTGAAATTATCATATTCCGCATATATGTTTATCTGATTTTCCCTCTGAAGAAATGGAAGTGTATCGGCGCGCTCGGAATCATGATTACCAAAAACAATTGCAAGCGGTATTTTCCTTTTAACAATGGGTGCAATAATTTTTCTGATTGTATGAGCCATATAATCGTATGTGAATTCTTCCCAGTGTCCGCTTATATTATCACCACCAAAAACCACAAGATCGGGGTTCGTGCGATCAAGGCAGTCTTCGATTACATGAATTGTTTCAGCTGATTTGTTGATGGGCACACTCCTGTTTTCATCATCATCCATATCAGGATGCACCTCATGTATGTCAGTGAGATGAAGAATCCGGAAAGTTCCGTCATTTCTGAAACGAAGCGGTTGCTGATTATCTCTCAAATGCTTATATGCATTAGGCAGTCCTGTTGCCATTATAGTTATCTCCTTTTTGTTTTATTAATCAGGTTAACGGAATTATCAGTAGTCAACGGATAGCCTGATTTATTAAGATAATTATACCATAAACGCAGAAAATTACAACCTGTTATTGTGCCGGCAGTCTGCCAATACGGTAGAAATGAAAGTTCCAATATGAAGTGTTGTACGATTCATATTTTATCGGATCACCCGCATCTACCATCTGATAATTAAAAAAGTTTTTTTGCCGGTTACAGGTTACAAGTTACATCTTATTTTATCAGTATTCCCGGTCCGAACGGTCCGTCAAATATTTCCTGTTCGTATTCGGGTGGCTAAATCTTTTTCCAGCCCTTCTGAACGCCGTATTTCCCAATTCTCATTGCTTTTTCAACTGCTGCAATTTACTTAACTGAAAGTATATTTTACACCTTCACGACAACAATGCAGAGGATTGCAGACACTTATCGGCATGGTGCGAACATAAAACAAGTGCCGCAATCCTTTGTATATCAATGCTTCGGACACATAGACGGATGTTTTTATATTAAATGAAATATTTGATAATAAGTGATAACAGTTAAAAAATGCTGTATATAGCAAAACATCTGTCTTTGCGTCTTTTGATGCATCAAAGCTTCACTCCCGGAGTCAATCTGACTGCAACGCCTTTGTAACCTCTCAGTTCCTTACATTCAAGAGAATTTACTTTTGCAGGTTCAAGTCCGTATTTCGGGGCAAGCTTTTTTAATTTGAGTATTTTCTGTTGAATTTTCTGTCGTTGGAATCGACCTGAATTTCATCATCGCCGGTTCCGTAGAAGAAATGTGTTTCAAGCTGTTTTCTCGGCAAAAGTACCACCTCTGTTTTTCTTTAATTTTTTCAAGAGTACCGTTTTTTGAAAAATTTTACAGTACCCGGTACTGTAAAATCGCACCTTCATCCGCTCAGTTTTCTGTTTACGATGAGCTGTCGGTAAAAGAATTTTCATTCGATAAACGGAAAATTACACAGTACGCTAAGTAAATCCAACTGAAAAGAATTTCATCTGTTCATCACCTCCCACTACTATTCTGACGGAATTTTCAATTTTTGGTCAAAAAGGCGGAGTGGTCAAAAACGATAAACCGGAGTTCTATTTTGGAAAAATAAATAAAGCTGTTTTTCCGTTTGAATTTGTGAAAAAACAGACAATATAGATAGTACCCAAAAGAATGCCTGCACGACAATCTTATTGACATTTTGATATTATTCAAATATAGTAAACTCATGAGTTGTCGACTTGTAACTTTATAACAGAGGTGCTTTCAATGGATAACATCGAACAAATTATTAAAAATACTACAGAAGAGAATCAAAGCAAAATGGACTGGACAAAAGCCTGGAGCACAAAATACCCCGTTCTGAAAACATATCAGAGCGAGGTTGACATTCCGAAATATGCAAATCAGATAAGGGCAATGTTCACCGAGCTGCAAAACGATTACGGTTACAGCGAGCTTGATTC
>JAZUIT010000228.1:0-1806 GCA_045642385.1 Acutalibacteraceae bacterium | reverse complement strand
ATCTGCACCTACCGTGTTGACCGTATGTATAATATTTGTTTGGAAGACGGCATGAGCGATGACGCACTCGCCTTTGCAGAAAGCTTTGATGCGGCGAAATACAACAAGCAGGTCAGACGGATGTACGGCGGTGAGGCGATGAAGGTCACTCTTGAATTTGACCGCAAACTGATTCCCGTGATTTATGATGAATTCGGATTTGACACAAAAATCAAAGCCGACGGCAACACCTGCACTACAAAAGTCGATGTGCAGATAAGCCCCACCTTCTGGGGCTGGCTTTTTACCTTCGCCGGAGAAATGAAAATCACCGCACCGAAAAAAGCAATTAAAATGAAAAAAGAATATATCAAGAAAATATAACCACTATCTTTGAAATGGAGAAATCATTATGGCAGAAAAAACAAATGCAAATGAGGTGTATTTATGAAACTAGGAAAACTTAAAGAAATAGATATACGCAAAGTGTTTCCCCACGAACAATATGATTTTTCAGCTTGGCTTGCAAAAGAGGAAAATATCAACGAACTCGGCGATACATTAAATCTTTCAATCACCGATGTTGAAACAGAAAAATTCGTCGGAAATTACCGTTGTGATATTCTCGGAAAAGATGAAATAATGGGTAAAACAGTTCTGATTGAAAATCAATTAGAAGCAACCAATCACGATCATCTCGGAAAGATTATTACCTATGCCTCCGGACTTGATGCTGCAGTTGTTATATGGGTTGTCGCATCAGCTCGTGATGAACACTCCAGTGCGATAGAATGGCTTAATAAACACACAGACGATGATATTTCATTCTTTCTTGTTGAAGTTCATGCATACACCATTGGTAATTCTGAGCCGGCTCCTCAGTTCAGAATTATTGAGCAACCTAATAATTTCAGTAAAACAGCTAAAATCGCAAGAAAAGGTGAAATGAGCGAAGCTGAAATTAAAAGACTTGAATTCTGATCAATGTTTAATGATATAATCGACCAGGCGGGAAAACCTATCAGCAAGCATAAAGCCACGAAAGACCATTGGTATACAGTTGCTGTCGGTTCTTCCCAATGCTACATTTCAATAGATTTGGTAAACAAAGAGCATAAAATAAGGGTCGGTCTTTGGATTACAGATAATAAAGAATTGTTTGATATGTTTGAAAGTCATAAAGAAGAAATTGAAAACTCATTTGGAGCAAATCTTTTCTGGGATCGACTGGATAACAGGAAAGCTTCTGTTATTTGTACTGATATTAAAGGGCTTGATTTTGATAAACAAGACAATTATCCTGTGCTAATGAATGAAATAATTAAAACGGTATTAAAAATGAAAAAAGCTTTTGTACCGTTTATTTGACCAGTTTCTTAAAGAGTCCATATATACGGACTCTTTCTTTTTGCCATCTTGCACATCCGAAAAGGATGTGTTATTTTTTATTTGTGATTTGGACAGCGTTGTCCAGAGATTCCGTTTGGGAGGAAATTGTATGTACGACAAGGAATATATAAAGCAGAAAATGCTGGAATTCATCAAACTCTATTATATGAAAAACGGCAAAGCCCCTTCGGTGAGAACAATCGCCGAAGATGTTGAAATCGGGAAATCTTCCGTTCAGAATTTTCTTGTAGAAATGAATGACGAGGGCATCATATCATATCAAAACGGCAGGATAACCGTTGAAATGCCTGCGGATTTCAAAGCCGAAGAGCAGTTCAGGATACCCGTTGTCGGCAACATCAACTGCGGAGATCCCGACAGAGAAATCGAAGAAATAACCGAATATATCACCGTCCCCGCTTCATACTGCAATAAGAA
>JAZUIT010000227.1:0-14407 GCA_045642385.1 Acutalibacteraceae bacterium | reverse complement strand
TACAGGGACGAAGTTATCCGCCGTATGAAAATAATGGTTGATTATGCTCTCGAAAACGGTATTCAGCCATTGCATGAAAATGAAAAAGGTATTTACGGTGATACCGTCGACCGTTGCCTTGATATTTTAACGGCTCTTGACGGTAAATTAAAGGCTGTATTTGACCCTGCAAACTTTGTTCAATGCGGTGAAGATACTCTCAGAGCTTATGAAAAGCTTGAACCGTACATTGAGTATTTACATATTAAGGACAGTTTGCCTGACGGTACGGTTGTCCCTGCCGGTGAGGGTGTCGGTAATATTGCGGAAATCCTTAAAAAATTCCACGAAAAAGAGGGACAGCACTTTGTTTCCGTTGAACCTCACCTTGCTTCATTCAAAGGGCTTGACGAGCTTGAGAACGGAGAAAAAACAAATATTGAAAACAGATATAATTCCTTTGATGAAGCATTTGATGCCGCAATTAAGGCACTTGATAAGGTCATTGCTTCCTGTTGGAAAAAAATTAAATTGGGTATCATCGGTGTCGGCAACATAGGTACTACCCATACTGTAAATATTGTGTACAGAAAGACAGAGTATGTGGAGCTTGTGGCAATAGCCGACCTTGACAGCTCAAAGTTCCAGCGTATTCTTGATATAACCGGCAATCCTGATTTAAAATGCTTTAATTCGGGTTCCGAGCTTATTGCAAGCGGTGTTTGCGAGGCTGTACTTATTGCAACTCCTCACTATCTGCACCCCGTATTGGGCATTGAAGCTATGGAACACGGACTCCATGTAATGAGCGAAAAGCCTGCAGGTGTATTTACTAAAAAAGTTCGTGAAATGAACGAAAAAGCTGACGAAACAGGTTTGGTTTACGGTGTTATGTTCAATCAGAGAACAAACCATGTTTACCGTAAAATGAAAGAAATTGTCGATTCCGGTATTTACGGTCAGATTAAGAGAGTAAACTGGGTAGTCACAAACTGGTATCGCAGTCAGTCTTATTATGATTCCGGTAGCTGGAGAGCAACCTGGGCAGGCGAAGGCGGCGGAGTTTTATTGAACCAATGCCCCCATAATCTTGATTTGTGGCAGTGGATTTGCGGTATGCCCAATAAAGTCAGAGCTTTCTGTCACGAGGGTAAATGGCACAATATCGAGGTTGAGGACGATGTTACAATCTATGTCGAATATCCCAATGGCGCAACAGGTGTTTTTGTTACCACAACAGCAGATGCTCCCGGTACAAACCGTCTTGAAGTAACTCTTGAACAGGCCAAGATGGTTTGCGAGGATGAAAAGCTTACACTTTATGTTTTGGACGAAAACGAGCGTAAGTTCTGCTATGAATATAAGGGCGGCTTCGGTACTCCCACCGGTAAGTTTGTAGAGGTAGAAACTGACGGACTTAACGAACAGCACGCACTTATTCTTTCAAACTTTGCCGATGCGATTTTAAACGGTGCCAAGCTTATGGCAGAAGGCAAGGACGGTATAAACGGTCTTACAATTTCCAATGCGGCGCATCTGTCCTCATGGCTTGATAAAACAATTGAACTTCCCATTGATGAAGACCTTTATTATGAAGAGCTTCAGAAGAAGATTAATAATTCAACCTTTAATAAGGCTGAAACGCAGGAAATTATTGTTGAAAATATGGATAGCTCATTCCAAAAATAAATTAAGAGGTATTAATTATGATTCATGAACATTTAAAAAATAAAGTAGCAGTTATCACAGGTGCCGGCGGAGTTCTTTGCAGTGGTTTTGCAAAGGATTTGGCTAAACAGGGCGTTAAGGTTGCAGTTTTGGATTTAAGAGAAGAAGCGGCACAAAAGGTTGCGGATGAAATTATTGCAGACGGCGGTGAAGCTCTTGCAGTAGCCTGTAATGTGCTTGATTCCGACAGTATGGAGGAAGCTCGCAAGAAGGTTAATGACACATTCGGTCCCTGCGATATTCTTGTAAACGGAGCCGGCGGTAACAATCCGAAGGGTACAACTACAAAGGACACACTTGAAAAAGCGGATTTACTACAAAAGGCAGAGGGCGTAAAGACTTTTTTTGACCTGGATGCTGAGGGTATTTCATTTGTGTTTAACCTTAATTTCTTAGGTACACTCATTACCACTCAAACCTTTGCAAAGGATATGGTAACGAGGGAGGACACAACAATTATAAACATTTCCTCTATGAATGCATTTAAGCCATTGACAAGAATACCGGCATACTCGGCGGCAAAGGCGGCTGTATCAAACTTTACACAGTTTATGGCTGTTCATTTTGCTGATGTGGGTATCAGAGTTAATGCAATTGCTCCGGGATTTTTCTCAACAATCCAAAATAAAACCTTGCTTTATAACGAGGACGGTTCTTTGACTGCCCGTTCGGATAAAATCATTACGCATACACCCTTAAAGCGTTTCGGCGTTCCTTCTGATTTAACCGGTGCATTACTTTTTCTGTCTGACTCCGATTATTCCGGTTTTGTCACGGGAGTTATTTTACCGGTAGACGGCGGCTTCTCTGCTTACTCCGGGGTTTGATTATGACAATTGTTTTACTTATAATCCTTGCAACCTTGTGTTGTTCCTACGGTTGGGCGATAAGAGGTTCAATTATGGGCGGTCAGAAAGGTGCTATGTTGCCCGGTGCTTTACTTGGCTTCGTGTTTGCATATCTGTCCGGAAATCAGGTTATAATTGATAACTTCTGGATTCCTGCTGCTGTGGGTGCAGGCGCTATGTTTTTCGGCGGTACTCAGACCTACGGTCAGACCTTGGGAATGGCGGCAGACAGAAATAATAAACGCCGTCACAGATTGGGCAGAGCCGGTACATTTGTAAAAGGTGCAGGCTGGTTCGGTGTATTCTGCGGTTTTGAAGCGATTTGTTTTGCCGCTATGGCCGGGAAATTTTCCGTATTACAGTTGATTTTGCTTATTGCTTTTGTTCCCGTATTTACGGCTTTGGGATTTTTTGTGCTTAACTGGCCGCAGAAGCCAAAGGAAGGAAAATTCCCCAAACTGTATTTTTCAGAAGGAAGAACAGAAACCTGGGGCGGTATATTCTTTGTATGTATTGAAATAATACTTTTCGGTGCAATTACAATGAACTGGTTTGTTGTTGAAATGACCTTGTGCGGCTTGGTTACAGGCGGTTTGGGCTTTTTCCTCGGCAACGGTTTGCAGAATGTACTCAATGTCAAAACAAAGGATAACCCCTTTGTCAGTCCATGGAAAGCAATGGAATTTTCTTTCGGTGCAATCGGCGGTTTTGGCAGTGCTTTGTGTTTCTGTTTTGCTTATAAAAATTCCGGTTTTAGCGGTTATCAGGGCATTTGGAGTCCCTTGCCCGAAAACTTTACGCGTATTTGCAATATTGTATGGGCAGTTCTGTTTATACTTTATGTATTTATTATGCTGTTGAAAGAACCGAAGCCGTATTTGCCTGCGATTCAGACAAAATTTAAAAGCGGACAAATCAGCGAAGCTCAGTTTTTGAAGCTTAAAAAGGATGCACAGTCTGACGGTGAACAGATTTTTCGAAGAAATATTAAATTTTTCGGTGATGAAATTTTCCATTGGTTAGTGCTTTCTTATCTTCCCATATTATTTGCGTTGCTCGGTACAGATTTATTACCAAGGCTTACAATATGCTTTGTAATTTTCTGGGTAACAACGGAAAAAATACTTACTAGCGACAAGAGCAAGGACCTTAAATTCAGGAAAGCATTTAAACTGTTCTTAGTCATTGTGACTGCGGTTGTTTTAGTGTTACAGCTTTTAGGTTTTATTGCTCCGACGGCTTTTGTATTTATAATATTGATGGCATTTATTCACGAAATTGTAGAGCTTGTTCTGGATTTTTCACCGTTCAGGCTCAGGAAAATCAAGGCAGAAAAATGCAGGGATAAATCTCTTACACGGGCGTTGGGTTCCGACATTACCGATAGAGTTATCTGTGCTTTTGAGCTTATTGCTATAATCGCATTAGTTGCGGTTTTGTGTTAGTTTTTTGAAAGGAAGCGATGCATAACTTTGCATTGCATAAAGATATGTTTATAGATGTAGTTGAAATTAAAATTGCCGCCGGCAGGGGCGGTGATGGCAAGGTCAGCTTCCACCGTGAAAAATATGTTGCCGCAGGCGGTCCTGACGGCGGTGACGGCGGTAAGGGTGGAGATATAATTTTTCAGGTGGATGATAATCTTTCCACACTTGCCGATTTTAAATATAAAAGAAAATATCATGCTGAAAACGGCGGCAACGGTGACGGCTCACGAAAAAACGGTAAAAAGGGTGCTGATTTAATAATTAAGGTTCCCCGTGGCACAATAATTAAGGAAGTTGAAAGTGAAGTTATTATAGCCGATATGTCCAAAACCGAAACTTTTGTTGCCGCAAAGGGCGGCAGAGGCGGGTGGGGTAATGTACACTTTGCAACTCCTACAAGACAGGTTCCCCGATTTGCAAAACCCGGCACTCCCGGTGAGGAATGGACGGTAAGGCTTGAATTAAAGCTTCTTGCGGATGTCGGCTTGTTAGGCTTTCCGAATGTTGGTAAATCCACCTTCATTTCCGTGGTCAGCGCAGCAAAACCCGTGATTGCGGATTACCATTTTACAACACTTTCACCGGTTTTGGGTGTTGTTTATATGGGTGAGGGCAGTTCCTTTGTAATTGCCGATATTCCCGGAATTATTGAGGGTGCCAGCGACGGTATCGGATTAGGACACGAATTCCTGCGTCACATTGGAAGATGTAGAATGTTGGTGCATATTCTTGATGCCGGCGGCAGTGAAGCCCGTGACCCGAAAGAGGATTTTGAAATTATTAACAGTGAGCTTGAAAAATTCAATCCTCAGTTAGCAGAGGTTCCTCAGATTGTAGTTGCCAATAAAATTGACTTGGCAACCGATGAGCAGATTGAAGATTTAAGACAGTATATAACCTCAAAGGGCTATGAATTTTATACAATGAGTGCTCCCATAGCCTACGGCACTACGGAAGTCAGGAACGCAATAGCTGCAAAGCTTGCAACCTTGCCTCCCATAAAATATTATGAAGCCGAAGAAATACCTCTTGATGTTCTTGAAAAGAAAATTACCGGCAAATTCACTGTTGAATGTGATGAAGATGTGTATTATGTGGAAGCGGACTGGCTTTGGAATATTTTAAGGCGTGTGGATATGGATGACTACGAGTCCCTGCAATATTTCCAGAGGGTTTTGCAGTCCAGCGGAATTATTGATGCTTTGAGAGAAAAGGGAATTAACGAGGGAGATACCGTTGATATTTACGGTTTTACCTTTGAGTTTGTAAATTGATATGGATAGATTTCTTAATGAAGAATGTAACCCGAAGCTTATGAGTCCCCTTGCTTTGGCATTTGTCGGGGATACGGTTTACGATTTGTTTGTAAGGGAAAAGCTTTTGTGTGAAGCTAACCGTCAGGTGAAAAAGCTTCATAACGAAGCTGTAAAAAGTGTCAGAGCTTCGGCACAGGCTGAGGCTTATGAAAAGATAAAAAATATATTAACACAAGAGGAAGCGGATATTTTCAGGCGTGGAAAAAATGCACATACTACCCATATTCCCAAAAATTCCAATGAGCTTGAGTATCATATTGCTACCGGTATGGAATGTCTTTTCGGATATCTGTATTTAAGCAACCGAATTGACAGATTGCGTGAACTGTTTTACATAATCTATAAAGAAGGTTAATGTATTGAAGCGCAAAATTACCGGATTTTTAACGGATTTGTTTTTTTATGTTTTATCTGCACTTGTGTATTCCGCCGCAATAAATATTTTTATTGTCCCTAACGGCTTTGCTCAGGGTGGTTTTACAGGTATAGGAATACTACTTAATTATCTTTTTAATTTTCATGTCGGCAGAACTATTCTGTTGTTGAATATTCCTCTGTTTATTGTTTCTTTTTTTGTATTCGGAAAAGGTTTTATTTTTAAAACCGCTGTTGCTACTGTGATATCTTCGGTTGCAATAGATTTGACAAAAGGTGTTTTTCCGATATATACAAAAGATAAAATATTGTCTGCGCTGTTTGCCGGGCTTTTAACAGGTTTAGGTTTGTCACTTTGTTTTTTAAGAGGTGCAACAACAGGCGGTACTGATATTATTTCAAAGCTTGTGAGAAAATCAAGACCCCATATATCCTTAGGGAAAATAATAATGGTGACGGATATTTTAATAATTACAGCCACAGCAATTATTTTAAAAAGCTTTGAAAGCGCTATGTATTCAGCAGTAAGTGTTACTGTCTGTACATCTGTTATTGATTATATTCTCTACGGTACGGGCGGCGGAAAGCTTATTATCACCGTTACCGATAATGCCGAAAATATTAAAAGTGAGATTTTTAATAAATTAGGAAGAGGCGTAACGAGTGTTAAGGCAGTGGGCGGATACTCGGAAACCGAAAAAAATATGTTGTTCTGTGTCGTAAAAAGATCTCAGGTTTTTAAAATAAACGAAATAATTAAAAATAATGATGAAAATGCGTTTACATTAATATCAAATGTTGGTGAGATACTTGGTAACGGGTTCAAAAACAACCAAATTTAAACTAGGAGAATGTTTTATGAATGCAACTGAAAAAGTCAGTATAATTGTTCCGACTCATAACAGACCGGACAAGCTTCCGACTGCTTTAAATTCAATACTTAACCAGACATATACCAATATTGAAATTGTTGTTGTTGATGACAATGAACCCGATTCAGATGCTCGAATGAAAACCGAAAAGGTTATAGATGGTTATTCCGAAGATAACAGGATAATTTATCTGAAAAATGATAAATGCTTAGGCGGCGGTCCTGCCAGAAATGTCGGAATTAAAGCCGCAACCGGAACATATATAACCTTTCTTGACGATGATGACAGATATCTTGATAAAAAAATAGAAAAGCAGGTACAGTTTATTCAGTCCGAAAATATTGAAATGTGTTTCGGAGATATTTATATACATAATGATGCCGACAGGTTAATCGAATTTCGTCATAATATCTGGGCGGATGGCTTAAAGGGACAGGATTTATTAAAAGGACTTGTAATTCACGGAAGCGCCCCTACACCATCAATTATGATAAAAAAAGAAGTCGTTGACAGGATAGGCGGCTTTGATGATGTTCCGGTAGGTCAGGAATATGTTTTTACCTGGAAAATGATTGAAAACGGTGTAGATGTTAAATATTTTAACAGTTGTGATGTTGTTGCTTATGCCCACAGTCAGGGAAGAATATCAAACGGTGAAAACAAAATTAAAGGCGAAGCAATTATGTTTGAGCTGAAAAAAACGAAGCTTAATTTATTAAACAAAAAAGAAAAAAGATACTTGTATTTCAGACATTATGCTGTTTTGGCCTTGACATCATTCAGGAACAGAAATTTCACCGGTATTTTAAAATACGGTTTAATAATTATTTTGAAATATCCGTTTTTATCCTTGAAAGAAATTATTAAGGTATATAATAACAAAAAAACGGCAAAAGATTTTAACAAAAAATACTGATTATCAGGTGATATATTTGATAGATTTAAAAAACCGAAGGATTATTATTGAGAAAAAGCAAGGATTTTTCGACTATATTTATGATTTCTTCGCTTTGGCATTGATTGTAACAATAAACTTTTCCTATACAACCGATACAAAGTTACTGTCAACTTATTACTTTTCACTTGCTGTTTTCTTTATATTGGTTTGTATTGACATAATTAACAGGGGTATAGTTTACAGAAGATTAACCATACCTCTTATATTAATATGGTACGGATTGTTTTTTACATTTGCGTTGCTGTCATATTTTTGGTCCGTAAATCCGGATTCGGTATTATACTCTGCCAAAATGATGTTACAACCGCTATTACTTATCTTTTGTTTATCTTTTTATCTTAATACTACTGAACGGATATACAAATTTATGAGGTATTCTCTGATTTCAGTTGCGGTAATATGCCTTTATTTGTTTATAAAAACGCCTTTAAATGATGTGCTGTATGTTTTCAGCCGTAATAATCAGGTATTAGGAATAAACTGTAATTTTTTCGGTCAGCTTGTTTTTAGCTGTGTTGTAATATCTTTCTATTTTGCTTATGCAAACGGTAAAAAATTGTATTATATTTTAGTATTTATATATTCTTTTCTTGCAATCCTGACTGCATCAAGAAAAGCGTTTCTGATGATACCTCTTGCGATTGTTTTTATGATACTGATTTGCAGAAACAAAAAGTCAGGTATTATTGTTTTCTTTGGTGCTGTCGCAAGTGTAATTGTAATGTGCATCGTAGCTTTTAAAATTGACGTTCTGTACAATGTAATAGGTTGCAGGATAGAAAGTATGATTATTCACTTTGTTTACGGAACTGATATAGATCACAGTATATGGTTAAGAGAATTGTATATTAAAAAGGGCTTTGAATATTTCTCAAATCATCCTATTTTGGGTAACGGACTAAACAACTTCGGATATTTGTTCCAGGAAACCGGATTGTTTGGGAAATATGCGCATAATAATTTTATTGAATTGCTTTCCTGTCTTGGAATAGTCGGATTTTCTTTATACTATTGGTTCTATGTATATTTATTTGCAAAATGTGTAAAGTATTATCGAAAAAAGGAAAAGCTTGTAGTTTTTGCACTTACATTTTTAACGGTATTTACTGTTTTCCAATACGGTATAGTTGCGTATTATGACAAAGCGATGACTTGTATGTTGGTATGCTGTTTTATGATAGTTTCACTTTGTGACAGGAAATATATGAGTAAAACGGGAGGTAATAATGTTCAGACGATTACTTAAAAACGAATATTTTTTCTCCCTGCTTAATAAAATTTCCTCAATACTTTTCGGTGTGGCAACTGCTGCGTTTCTTAACAGATACTTGGGTTTAGAGGCGAGAGGACAGTACGCAAAAATTATGTCCGTTGTAACAGTTGCCGCTTTAATACTTGACTTAGGAATATATCAGGCATTCCCATATTTTAAAAGGAAATACGGTGAAGAGGCACTTAACAAGTTTATGGCTTTGACGGTGCTTCAGGCTATTGTATATTTTGTTTTAGCTGTTGCAGGATGTTTTATAGTGAAAAACGCTGCAATCGGATTGTCATTGTTTATAATTCCGGTGTATGTGTTAATACAACAGTTCGGTAATCTTGTACTTGCCAAAGATGTAGTTTACAGAAGTATAGCAAATATTGTTGCAATGACTTTTTGCCTTATCGCAACGTTTATACTGTTTCTTTTCAGAAATACTTATCAAAGTCTGTTTGCGGCTTTGTTTGTGTTTTTTTTACGGTCGGTAGCTTTTGTGGCTCTGTATTATGTAAAATTGCCCCATAAAATATCCTTTAAAAATATGGATTTCAGATTTTTCGGACAAGTTTTAAAATACAGTTTTTTTCCGATGCTTACAAAGCTTTTGTCTGATATTAATACAAAGGTTGACATCTGGTTCCTGACTGCCTATAAAATCAGTAACGCTCAGATAGGTCTGTTTTCTGTGTCCCTGTCAATTATTGAGTATATGGCATATATCCCCGGGACGGTAAATGATGTTCTATATAACCATTCCGCTAAAAAGAATACAGTATCTGAGGTATTGACATCAATAAAAATAATTTCTGTAATAATAGCTGCTGTGTCAGTAGTAGTTATTATTTTTGCAAAACCGGTATTGATAATTTTATACGGAAAAGAATTTGAAGATGCGTATAATTTTGTCTTGATTTTTCTCATAAGCCGTATCGGTGATGTTGTATTTTTACTGATAAGAACACTTTTTCTTGCAGATAATAAAAGAATCAGATTGTTTGCGGTTATGGCAGGTGAGTTTGCAGTAAACTGCATTTTGAATTTTGCTTTAGTAGGCAGCTTCGGAGCTTATGGTTCTGCCGTAGCTACGGTCTGTTCCGAAGTTATTGCAGCCGTGGTTTTGATGTGGATGTTTAAAACCGAATATAGTATTCCTGTTAAAAGTTTATTTACTTTCAGCGATTACGAAATTCAACTGTTTAAAAATAAAATAAACCAATTATTTAATAAAATCAGGAAAATTAAAACTAATTAAAAAAACTGTGGAATTTTTAGTTTTTTTATGATATAATTACTCAGATAAGGGGATGTGATGTTTTGAATAACAATTTTAATGAAACAAATACACCTAATGCCGCAACGGGCGTGGAAATAGATTTTGGTTATTTTTTTAGTGTTGTTCTGAAAAAATGGTGGGCATTGCTGATTTCGGCAATAATCGTTTCCGGAATTTGTATTATTACCGAAAAGTCCTTCAGAAAGGACACCTATACTTCCGAGTGCTCATTTATTACAAATAATAACAAATTTCAAGCAGCCGATCAGGCTGTCTCAAATAGTGATGTTTCGGCTTCTATAACTATGGCAAATACTCTTAAATATATCCTCAAAGGCAGGACACTGCTTACAAAGGTACTTGACGGGTTAAACGGTGAGAATATTAATATGGATATTCTTGAAAGATGCATAAAGGTTGAGCATATCACGGATACCTGTATTATAGAGCTATCCGTAACAACACGCACACCCGAGTTATCCAGAAAAATTGCGAATTTGATAGTTGAAAATTACAAACCGATTGTCGAGGCAAAGTATCCCGATTCTGTTCTTATTGTATGTGATGCTCCCAGTAATCCTGTTGTTCCGGACAAGGATACTTCCACGATTGTTGTTGGGGGTATCGGTGCGGTCATAGGAATTTTGATTGTTTTGGTATGGCTTATAATTCGTGATATTTCCGATGATACGGTTAAGCGTGCAGAGGATATTACGGAAAAGCTTGATTTAAATGTAATGGGTGCCGTATCTTTTGTTAACAGAGCAAAAACTAAGGATGAAAACGGTAATGACATAAAGCTGTTAATCAGCGAAAAGACTGCCTCATTCTCATTTGTTGAAACCTATAAGGCAATCAGAACGAAAATTGAAACTCTTGCAGCAAAGAAATCCTATAAAACTTTCTTTGTTACAAGTACTGCGGAAAACGAAGGCAAAACGACTGTTGCAACCAATATTGCGGTTGCGTTGGCTAAGAACGGTAAATCCGTGCTTTTGATTGATGCTGACCTCAGAAAGCCTGCAATTGCAAATATGCTGGATATGTCTGAAAAAAGAAATTGCGGTTTGGCAGACATTATCAACGGTAATAAATCTCTTGCGGATTGTGTAACATATATTGATAAGTACAGATTTTATATGATTGCCTGTTCCAAGAGTACGAAAGAACCTACCGAATTGCTTTCATCCCCGAAAATGGAATCATTCATCATTGAAGCTGAAAAAGAATTTGATTTTATTATTATTGATACGCCTCCGGCAGGATTGGTTGCGGATGCTTCTATTATTGCAAGGTATTCAGATGCCGGTATATTTGTTGTTCGTGAAAACGGTGTGGGTATTGAACAGATAAGTATTGCTGTCAGCGATATTGTTGAATCCGGTACTCCTATTGCCGGTTGTGTGTATAACTGCGTTGACACATCGTTAAAGTCTTACGGTAGCAGCAAATACAGACGCCGCCGTTACGGTTACGGCTACGGATATAGATACGGCTATGGCTACGGAAGGTACGGCTACGGCTATGGCGGCTACGGTTACGGTAATAATGACAGGGACGATAAGTAATTTTGGAGGATTTTTTAATGAGCTTTTTTGATGATGCGGTTTTGTTTGCCACTAAGGCTCACAGCGGTCAGGTTAGAAAAGGTACAGGGACACCGTATATTCTTCATCCTTGCGAGGTGGCAGGTATCATCAGCACGATCACTTCGGAAACGGATGCAATAATAGCAGGTTTGCTGCACGACACCATAGAGGATTGCGGTATTAAACCGTTGGAAATTAAAGAGAAGTTCGGTGAAAATGTTTATAATCTCGTTTTGAGTGAAACCGAAGACAAGCGTGCTGATTTACCTCCTGAGCAAACTTGGGAGATGAGAAAATTACAGTCTTTAATTTGTCTGCGTGATGCAGATGATATTAATATAAAAATCCTATGGTTAGCCGATAAACTTTCAAATGTTCGTTCTTTTCACAGAATGTATATGAGTGAAGGTTCATCATTATGGAACAAATTTCATCAACATGATCCGAAAAAGCAGGAATGGTATTATAGAAAAATAGCTGAATATACCGATGAATTAAAGGATACGCAGGCATATAAAGAGTATAATTATCTTTTAAATATAATATTCGAGGGGGTATAATAATTATGGCAGAAATAAGCAAAAAAATTACAGATGGTGTTTTAACGATTTTAGCATCCGGCAGAATTGACTCTGCAAATGCGGACAGTACAGAAAAAAGTATTACTGAAAATTTGGAGGGATACGACAGCAAGGCCCTCATAATTGATATGGAAAATCTTGATTTTGTATCCAGTGCCGGATTGCGTGTGATTTTACGGTTGAAGAAAAATTATCCCGATTTAAAGATTATTAATGTTAAGTCCGATGTGTATGAAGTTTTTGATATGACCGGATTTACCGAGATGATTAATATCGAAAAGGCATATAGAACTATGTCCGTTGACGGTTGCGAGGTTATCGGCAGAGGTGCAAAGGGAACAGTTTACAGATACAACGATGATACAATTGTTAAGGTGTATAAAAGTGCCGACTGTCTTAATGATATTTTAAAGGAAAGGGAATTGGCACGAAAAGCATTTGTTTTGGGTGTTCCTACTGCAATTTCTTACGATGTTGTAAGGGTAGGGGATACATACGGTTCTGTATTTGAGCTACTTGATGCGAAGCAGTATTCTGAGCTTATTGCGGAAAATCCCGAAAAACTCGATGAATATGCTAAAATATACAGTGATATTCTTAAAGGCGTTCATGATACCGATGTAAATGATGAAGATATGCCGGATATTAAAGACAGAATGTTTTTAAGATTGAATGCCTGTAAGAATTATATAAGTGAAGAAAATTTCTTGAAAATTAAAAAGCTTATTTCAGATACTCCGGATTGTCTGAAAATGATTCACGGTGATTATCATACAAACAATATTATGGTTCAAAACGGTGAATCAATACTTATTGATATGGATACTCTTTCGCACGGTCATCCTGTTTTTGAGCTTGCGGATGTTTATATCACCTATGTGGGCTTCGGAGAAACCGATCCGTCAAATGTTGAAAATTTCTTAGGAGTCAGTTATGCAACGGCTGTTAAATTCTGGGATAAATTTGTTATTGAGTATTTGGGAACAACTGATAAGGAAAAGATTAATAAGTTTGAAGAAAAAGTTAAATTACTTTGCTATGTAAGACTTATAAATCATATTGCTAAACGAAATGCAGATACTGACGAAGGTAAAAAGGCTATTGCTTACTGTGTTGAAAAAATAGATGAACTTATAAACGTGGTTGATACATTGGAATTTTGATTAAACGGGGGCTGTGAAAACGGCTCCTTTTTTTGAAAAAAATTATAAAAACCCTTTGAATTTTCTGAAAACTATGATATAATGTATCGTGTTAAAATGTGGGGTGTTACGGATGAAGAGGATTCTTGAAAGAGCTAAGCCCTGGGAGATTGTACTCTGGTGGGTTGGCAGAGCTATTATGATAGCAACATTAATATGGAAAATTTCAGTTAAGGATTCCCAGGCAATTTCGGCAATTTCACTCAATTTAGCCGGTACATTTATGTGGGAGCTGTTTCAGTTCCTGCCGAAAAAATCCCTGCTCAGATATTTGCCGTCATATTCTCAGGATATATCCGTTATTTTCCTGGTGCTTTGCTGTATATGCGGAATGGCGCTGAACCTTTATTATTCCGCCTGGTGGTGGGATACGGTATTGCATTTGTTCGGCGGTGCTTTGGGAGCAATTTGCGGATATGAATACATAGTTGCCGTTCAGACAAGGGACAGAATAGTTGTACCGGTGGTACTGATTCCGGTGTTTGCCTTTGCATTTTCCTTTGTAATAGGAAATTTCTGGGAGCTGTTTGAATTTACGGCTGACCAGGTTATCGGGGCAGATTCCCAGCATTGGAATTATGAGCTTTATTTGCAGAATAAAATGCGTCTGCTCTTTGATATGAAATACGAGTGCCGTTATGCCCTTATGGATACCATGGAGGATATGATTTGCAATACGGTGGGTTCTGTTGTAGCGGCAATCGGTTTAAAATTCTTTCCGTACAGACACAGGGGCAGGAACGATTTGAATAAAATTATCGCAAATGAAAAGAAAACAGTTGAAAAAGAACTTGTAATTAAATAATAAGGAGATATAAATTATGGATTTTTCAGAAGCTTTAAAAATCGCAAAAGAAAATGTAAACAACAGGCAGAAAGTTACCGGTCGTTTAGGCGGTAAGGTCGTAATTGTTACCGGCAGTGCTCAGGGCTTC
>JAZUIT010000226.1:0-1838 GCA_045642385.1 Acutalibacteraceae bacterium | reverse complement strand
CAAAATTATATCACAATATAAAAATTTTTTCAAGCTGTGAATGTATATATTTTTATACCATTTTATATAAATTTTTACAGTACTTGATTTTCTGCTGAATTTAGTATAAAATATACATAAATCATTAAAGTAATCTTGTTTTTTAACTATTTTTTTGGAGGTTTTGTATGAAATATTCACTTACAAAGAAGCAAGCAAAAGAGATGCTTGAAAACAAATTACTTCATTTCTTTTCCGTATCACCCGATGATGCAACGGATTTTCAGTATTATAAAGCCATATCTATGATACTCAGAGATATGATGATAACCGGACGAGAAGAATTTTCACAAAAGGCAAGAAAGGCAGGCAAAAAAAAGGTCTGTTATCTTTCCATGAAATTTTTAATGGGTCGTTCACTTAAAAATACACTTTTCAACTTAAATCTTACAGATACATTCGGTTCGGTTTTAAAGGATTACGGTGTCAAGCTTGACAGCCTGTACGAATGTGAGCCTGACGCAGGCTTGGGTAACGGCGGTTTAGGAAGACTTGCCGCCTGTTATTTAGATGCACTTGCAACTCAGGAAATTCCCGCAACGGGTTACTGTATTCTTTATGAATACGGAATTTTTAAACAGAAGCTTATTGACGGCTGGCAGTCGGAATTACCGGACTTTTGGCTTCCGGGCGGTGAAGCCTGGCTTGTTCCCCACGAGGAAGCGGCAGTTGAAGTAAGATTTGAGGGTCGTGTAGAGGATAGCTGGGACAGTCAGTACCACCATGTTGAAATTGTCGATTATAAACCCATAAAGGCTGTACCCTATGATATGTATGTTGCCGGTAAGGACGGTAAGGGTATCAGCATTTTAAGGCTGTGGTCGGCGAAGGCTCCCGGACTTGATATGGATATGTTCAATCAGGGCGAATATATGAGAGCTATGGAGCAAAACGCCATGGCAGAGGTTATCAGCAAGGTTTTATATCCCTCCGATAATCACCCCGAGGGTAAGAGCCTGCGTTTAAGACAGCAGTATTTTTTGGTTTCCGCTTCCATGCAGGATATTGTAAGCAAGCATCTTAAAAATTTCGGTACACTTGATAATCTTCCCGAAAAGCTTGCCATTCATATTAATGACACACACCCAACGCTTTCCATACCGGAACTTATGCGTATTATGCTTGACGAATGCGGTTATGGTTGGGATGAGGCATGGGACATTGTCACAAGAACGGTTGCCTACACAAACCATACCGTTATGAAAGAAGCTTTGGAATGTTGGGACGAGGAATTATTCAAAAGACTTCTTCCCAGAGTTTATCAGATTGTAAAGGAAATTGACAACCGTTACCGTTCATTTATATGGAACGCAACAGGTAATGCCGACACAGTTGAAAGAATGGCAGTTATCAGCAACGGTGTTGTAAGGATGGCAAACCTTTGTGTTGCCGCAGGTCATAGTGTAAACGGCGTTTCCGCACTCCACAGTCAGATTTTAAAAGACACAGTTTTCCACGATTTTTATGTTCTCACTCCCGATAAATTCAAGAATGTCACAAACGGTATTGCCCACAGGCGCTGGCTTTGCCAGGCTAACCCCGGACTTACAAAGCTGCTTACGGAAAAAATCGGTGACGGTTTTATAAAGGATGGCTCACAGCTTGAAAAATTCCGTGAATTTGAAAATGACAAGGATGTTTTAAAACAACTTGAAGCTATCAAAAAAGAAAACAAGGAACGCTTTGCAAAGCTTGTTAAATCAAAGGCAGGAATATCACTTGACACATCATCACTTTTTGATGTTCAGGTTAAGAGATTGCACGAGTATAAGCGTCAGCACTTAAACGCATTTAATATC
>JAZUIT010000225.1:0-12308 GCA_045642385.1 Acutalibacteraceae bacterium | reverse complement strand
AGTTTTATAGTCAAGCATTGTGGGAGTAATATCTCTTGCATTGCCGAGTAAATCCTCACGGATAATACAAACCGTAAGACCTGCGGGAGCAACATTCTTCTGTGCGCCGAAATAGAGCATACCGAACTTTGAAACATCAATGGGTTCGGACATTACACAGGAGGAAATATCTGCGATAAGCGGAACATCACCGGTATCGGGAAGCTCGTGATAAACTGTGCCGTAAATTGTATTGTTCATACAAATGTAGAAATAATCCGCATCCGGTGTAAATGTCTTGGGGTCAAGCTTCGGGATATAAGAGAAAGTCTTATCCTCGGAAGAAGCAATAACATTTGCTTCACCGTATTTCTGTGCTTCCTTATAAGCTTTTTTAGCCCACTGACCTGTAATAACAAAATCAGCCTTGCCGTTTTTGTTCATAAAATTCATGGGAATTGCCGCAAACTGTGTTGAAGCGCCGCCCTGAATGAAAAGCACCTTGTAATTTGAGGGAATATTCATAATCTCACGAAGTAATGCCTCTGCATCCTTAATGATTTTATCAAAAGTCTTTGAACGGTGAGACATCTCCATTACAGACTGTCCCGAGCCCTCATAATCGAGCATTTCATCTGCTGCTTTGTTGAGAACCGACTCCGGTAACATTGACGGACCGGCAGAAAAATTATAAACTCTTGCCATAACTGAAAACAACCTCCATACTGTTATTCCGCAAACGGAATTATTATAAATTATTACCATTGTATTATACTATCAACCAAAATATTAGTCAAGTGAAAGAGCAAAATCTGTATTTATTTGGCGAGAATGATAAAAAATTAACATACTTTTTGTTCTGATTGTGCGTATTGACAGTTGAAAAAATTTGTAATATATGGTAAAATGTCTTGTGACTGAAAAATATCATAAACAGGAAGGAAAAATTCTATGAACAAACTCAATAAAAAAACAGTTGAAGATTTAGATGTCGGCGGTAAAAAAGTTCTTGTTCGCTGCGATTTCAATGTTCCGATTGAAGACGGAAAAATTACAAGTGATAAAAGAATTGTAGCTTCCCTTGACACAATTAAATATCTTATTGACAAGGGTGCAAAGGTTATACTTTGTTCTCATTTAGGCAGACCGAAGGGTGAATTTGACGAAAAATTTTCCATGGCTCCCGTTGCTGCAAAACTTTCCGAGCTTCTCGGCAAGGAAGTTAAGCTTGCAAAGGATGTTGTAGGTGAAAGTGCTGTATCTTTGTCAAATGAGCTTAAAGACGGCGATGTTATGCTTCTTGAAAATGTTCGTTTTGAAAAGCTTGAAACAAAGAATGACCCCGAGCTTTCAAAGAAGTTTGCCGCTCTTGCAGACTTGTATGTAAATGATGCTTTCGGTACAGCTCACAGAGCACAGTGTTCGACAGCAGGTGTTGCAGAATTTTTACCGTCAGCCTGCGGTTTCCTTATTCAGAAAGAAATTCAGTTCATGGGCGGTGCTTTGGAAGCTCCTAAAAGACCTCTCGTTGCCATTTTGGGCGGTGCAAAGGTTTCCGATAAAATCGGCGTAATTGAAAATCTTCTCAATAAGGTTGATACGCTCATTATCGGCGGCGGTATGGCTTATACATTTATGGCGGCTCTCGGTGATACAGTCGGTACTTCAATCTGCGAAACAGACAGAATCGAAGATGCAAAGAAAATGATGGCTGATGCAGAGGCTAAGGGTGTTAAATTCCTTATCCCCATTGATAATATTGTAGGCAAAGAATACAAGGCTGACACAGAGGATATGTTGGTTGATTCCGACAACATTCCCGACGGCTGGATGGGTCTTGATATAGGACCTAAGTCAAGAGAGCTTTTCGCAAATGCCATTAAGGGCAGCGGTACTGTTATCTGGAACGGACCTATGGGTGTTTCCGAATGGGACAAGTTTGCAAACGGTACAATCGCAGTTGCCGAAGCAGTTGCAAATTCCGGTGCTGTTTCAATCATCGGCGGCGGTGATTCAGTTGCAGCTGTTCAGAAGTTGGGCTTTGCCGATAAGATGACACATATTTCCACAGGCGGCGGCGCTTCCCTTGAATTTCTTGAAGGTAAAGACCTTCCCGGTATTACGGCACTTAATGACAAATAATTGAAAGGACGCTTTTATAATGAACAAAAAATTTCGTCCTGCCGTTATCGCAGGTAACTGGAAAATGAATAAAACTCCCGCAGAAACAACAAAGCTTATTGAAGAAATCAAGCCTCTTGTCAAAAATGCGGATTGTGATGTGATTGTATGTGTTCCCTACATTGATTTGCAGGCGGCACTTGATGCAACAAAGGGCAGTAATGTTAAAGTCGGCGCGGAAAACTGCTATTGGGAAGAAAAAGGTGCATTTACCGGTGAAATTTCCGCTAAAATGCTCAAAGAAATCGGTGTTGAATATGTTATCTTGGGTCACTCCGAAAGAAGAACATTCTTCGGTGACACTGATGATACAGTTGCAAAGCGTGTAAGAGGTGCTTTGGATGCCGGTCTTAAAGTAATTCTCTGCGTAGGTGAATATCTCGAACAGAGAGATTTGGGAATTACCGAAGAAGTTGTTAAATTACAGACAAAGGTTGCATTGAACGGTGTTTCCGCTGAGGAACTTAAAAATGTGATTATCGCTTACGAACCCGTTTGGGCTATCGGCACAGGCAGAACTGCAACAGCCGAACAGGCTCAGGAGGTAAACGGTGCTGTCAGAGAAACACTCTGTAAGCTGTACGGATGTGAATTGGGCAAGGCTGTTACAATTCAGTACGGCGGTTCTATGAAGCCCTCAAATGCCGCGGAGCTTCTCGCAAAGGAAGATATTGACGGCGGACTTATCGGCGGTGCTTCATTGGTAGCAGAAGATTTTGCCAAGATAGTCGAAGCAGCTTCTAAATAATACCGTGAATGGTAAAAACAAACAGACCGAAAAAAGCTGTTTAAAGGTTTAATGATTATAATGCTTTTTTCTATCAATTTTTTGTCCCTTGATATATCTGTATATAATCTGCGGGACAAGAAAATTGATTCTGTCCGTTTTTTCCTATTCACTTATCACAGAATATAAATAAGAGAGGCTGGAAAAACTTACTGTTTGGACAGCCTCTTTAACAGTTCAAATCAGTGGTTAGTGGTTAGTGATTAGAATAATTAAAATGGACGTGGGCTTTGCCCACCATTAACTCCTCACTCCTAATTCCTAACTCCTCACTGTATAAAGGAGAAGTCAGAATGAAAAAACCAGTTGTATTATGTATAATGGACGGTTTCGGAAAGAACGAAAGCGACTACGGAAATGCCGTTGTTGCGGCAAAAACCCCCGGTCTTGATAAAATTATGAAAGAAAATCCAATGACATTTATCGGTGCTTCCGGTATGGATGTCGGACTTCCCGACGGTCAGATGGGCAACAGCGAGGTAGGTCACACAAATATCGGTGCCGGCAGAGTTGTTTATCAGGAGCTTACAAGCATTACAAAGTCCATTCAGGACGGCGATTTTTTTGAAAACGAAGCTTTGACAGCGGCTATTGAAAACTGTAAGAAAAACGGTTCCGCACTTCATCTTATGGGACTTCTTTCGGACGGCGGTGTTCACAGCCACAACACCCATTTATACGGTCTTTTGGAGCTTGCAAAGAAAAGCGGCTTAAAGGATGTATTTGTTCACTGCTTTATGGACGGTAGAGATGTTCCCCCCACCTCCGGTGCTGATTTTATCAAGGAGCTTTACAACAAGCTCGGTGAAATCGGTGTTGGTAAAATCGCCACGGTTGAGGGCAGATATTACGCAATGGACAGAGAAAAGCGTTTTGAGCGTGTGGAAAAAGCCTTTGATGCCATCGCTTGTGCGGAGGGTGTAAAATTTGACTGTGCCTATGAAATGATGCAGGAATCATATAAAAACGAAGTCACGGATGAATTTATCGTTCCTGCTGTTTCAAATGAATATACGGGCGTTAATGATAAGGATTCAATAATTTTCTTCAACTTCCGCCCCGACAGAGCAAGGGAAATTACCCGTGCATTTGTTGACACAGCCTTTGACGGCTTTGCGAAGAAAAAGAGCCCCGAGGTTTTTTATGTGTGTATGACACAGTACGATGCGGAAATGCCCAATGTTGAGGTTGCATACAAGCCACAGAGAATTGATATGCCTTTCGGTGCCGTTATCAGCGAAAACGGCTTGAAGCAGTTAAGAATTGCGGAATATACAAAATATGCTCATGTAACATTCTTCTTAAACGGCGGCGAGGAAACGGTTTACGAGGGCGAGGACAGAGTTTTAATCGATTCCCCCGATGTTCCCACCTATGACTTAAAGCCCGAAATGAGTGCTTATGAAGTAGCCGACAAGGTTGTTGAAAATATCGAAAACGACAAATATGATGTTATTGTCGTAAACTTCGCAAACTGCGATATGGTAGGTCATACAGGTGTATTTGATGCGGCAGTCAAGGCTGTTGAAGCTGTTGACGAATGTGTAACCAAGGTATATAACGCAGTTATGGCGAAAAACGGCGTTATGATTATTACTGCTGACCACGGTAATGCGGATAAGATGTATGAGGAAGACGGCTCACCCTTTACCGCTCATACTACTTTCCCCGTTCCTTTTGTTGTTACAGGTTATGACTGTACACTTAAAAACGGCGGCAAGCTTTGCGACATTTCTCCCACAATTTTGAAAATTATGGGAATTAAACAGCCTGAGCAAATGACAGGTGAAAGCCTCATTTGTTAAAAGATTCCAAAAATCATTGTCATTTTTAACAAACATTTTTCGTGCAATATTGAGCAGTTTGTTCTATAATCCAAACTTTTTTTAAACTCACCTGTATGTAGCTTTTTTCATTGACGAAATTCTGTTTTGTGGTATAATATGAAGTGTATTAATTTAAATTCTATGTGTGTGGGAGATATATGCTATGTATGTAAAAGATGTAAAAGTACAAAATCAGGTCGGACTTCATGCTCGTCCCGCAACCTTTTTTATTCAGAAAGCCAATGAATTTAAGTCATCAATCTGGATTGAAAAGGACGAACGCCGTGTAAATGCAAAAAGCCTGTTAGGTGTTTTGTCATTGGGTATTATGGGCGGTACGGATATTCGTATTATTGCCGGCGGTGCTGACGAAGAAAACGCCGTTGAAGAGCTTGTTAAGCTTGTAGAGTCAGGCTTCGCAGAATAATTTTTAATCAAACTTAATAAACAAGCAGTTATTATCTCAGTAGCAATACGGTTTTAATACTGCTTTTTTATTTTTCGGAGATGATAGCTTGCCAAATCCAAAATTAAATATTCTGCGTGAAAAATCAATGCGGCTTCCTTTGACACCGGGTGTGTATATTATGAAAAACAGCAAGGACGAAATTATATACATCGGCAAGGCTAAGGCATTAAAAAACCGTGTAAGTCAATATTTCGGCTCCGATAGAAATCACCCTGTCAAGGTTCGCAGAATGGTGGAAAATGTTGACCGCTTCGATTACATTCTGACAAACAGCGAATTTGAAGCCTTAGTTTTGGAATGTAGTCTGATTAAGCAATATAAGCCTAAATATAA
Source organism: Acutalibacteraceae bacterium (assembly GCA_045642385.1). GTDB lineage: Bacteria > Bacillota > Clostridia > Oscillospirales > Acutalibacteraceae > RGIG2945. Next base: position 6,733 of record JAZUIT010000225.1, on the reverse strand, counting down.
TATTCTTTTAAAGGATGACAAGGGTTATCACTATATTAAAATTACAAAGGGTCCTTATCCTAAAATTCAGGAAGCTAAGCAAAAGCTTGATGACGGTGCCCAATATTTAGGACCCTATACCAGCTCCTACACCGTAAAAAATACTGTTGACGAGGCACTGAAAATTTTCAAATTACCCCAATGCAACAAGGTTTTTCCGAGAGATATAGGTCATTCCAGACCTTGCCTGAATTATTACATTTCCCAATGCTCCGCTGTCTGTGCGAAAAAAATAAATCAGGCGGATTACAACGAAGCGGTAAGGGATGCCATAGATTTTATCAAGGGCGGCAGTGATGCCACAATAGAAAGGCTTACTAAGCAGATGGAAATTTATTCCGAAAATCTTCAATTTGAAAAAGCCGCAAGAATGAGGGATAGAATTTCCGCCATAAAAAAAATAGGTGAAAAACAGAAGGTTATCTCCGCAGAGGTTAAAAATCAGGATGTTTTTGCCATAGCCGTAGGCAGCGAGAAAGCCTGCGTTATGATATTGCATTTTAAAGACGGCAGGCTTTGCGACAGTGAACATCACATTATTGACGACACCGAAAATCTTCCTGAGGTCAGAAGCGAGTTTATAAGTGCCTACTATTCCGATATGAAAATCCCCCCTAAACGAATTTCCGTTGACGGTGATATTGAGGATAAAGAACTGCTGGAAAACTGGCTCACCGAAAAAATCAACTCAAAGGTAACAATAGCCATACCCCAAAGAGGCGAGCAGGCGCAGATTATAAGAATGTGTGCGGATAATGCTTCGGAAATGCTTGCTCAGTATGAGGGTGTTAAGGGCAGACAGGCAAGCCAGCTTGATGAACTTGCAAAGCTTTTGGGACTTAAAACCGCACCGGAATATATTGAAGCCTACGATATTTCCCACACCGCAGGGAGCGACAATGTCGGCGGTATGGTGGTATTCAAAAATGCTCTTCCCTACAAAAAAGGTTACAGACTTTTTTCCATAAAAGGCTTCACCGGTCAGGACGATTATGCTTCATTGTCACAGGTGCTTGACAGAAGATTTAACCATTATGTTGAGGGTGACGAAAGCTTTTCAAGGCTTCCGGATCTGATTTTGCTTGACGGCGGTATAGGTCAGGTAAATGCAGTAATGCCCGTAATGGAAAAATATAACCTGAAAATTCCCGTTTTCGGTATGGTAAAGGACGATAAACACCGTACAAGAGCCATAGCCGCCGGCGGTGATATAATAGCCATAAACTCAAAGCGGCAGGTTTTCACCCTTGTTTCCAAAATTCAGGAGGAGGTTCACCGTTTCGCTATCACCTATCACAAAAAGAAACACAAAGGCTCATCATTTTCGAGTACATTAACCCAAATTGACGGTATAGGTCCGAAAATGGCAACCGCACTTTTGAAGCATTTCAAGACTGTTACAGCCATAAAAAATGCGAGCATTGAAGAATTATGTGCCGTAAACGGCATTTCCGAAAAAAAAGCTGAGTCGATTTATAACTTTTTTAGGGGAAATTCTTGACAAACCTACTTAAATAATGCGATAATGTAATATAGTATTCCGAAAGGAAGATTTATTTTATGAGAGTAATTACAGGTTCGGCTCGTGGCAGAAGTCTTGTTACCCTCCAGGGTGATGATGTACGCCCCACAACCGACAGAGTTAAGGAAGCTATTTTCAGTATTCTTCAATTTGATTTGGAGGGCAGAACGGTACTTGATTTATTCGCCGGCTCCGGTCAGTTGGGAATTGAAGCTTTGAGCAGAGGGGCTCAAAAATGTATCTTTGTTGATGCAGACAAAAACGCTGTAAAGATTATAAAAACCAACCTTGAAAAAACTCAGCTCACAGACAAAGGAACGGTTTTCAACAGCGACGCTTTTTCTTATCTCAGGTTTTGCAACGAGAAATTTCATATCGCACTTTTAGACCCTCCCTACTCCAAGGGTATTCTTGAAAGAGCTTTACCGGTGGTTGCAAAAAATATGGCTGATAGCGGTATTATCGTGTGTGAGTTGCCGTTTTCGGATAATGAACCCCAAGCACCCGAGGGCTTCACTTTATATAAAACCTATAAATACGGTAAAATAAAAATATTAGTTTTCAGAAACTGATTATTTAGGAGCAAAAATTATGAATATAGCCATTTGTCCCGGAAGCTATGACCCCATCACATTGGGACATATTGATGTTATAAAAAGAACCGCAAAAATATTTGACAAGGTTATCGTTGTTGCAATGGACAACCCGGCGAAGGTAACCAGTGCCTTTACCAAAGAGGAAAAACAGGATTTTATCATCCGAGGTGTTAAGGGTATCCCTAATGTCGAGGTTGACTCTTACAGCGGTTTGCTTGCGGAATATGTTAAAATAAAAGGTGCCGTGGCAGTGGTAAAGGGGTTGAGAGCTGTTTCGGACTTTGAATATGAATTTCAACAGGCTTTAATTAACCGTAAACTAAACCCCGATGTTGAAACTATGTTTTTGTCCGCAAGCCCTGAGCATATGTTTTTGAGTTCAAGTCTTGTGAAAAATGTCTGCTCCTACGGCGGTGATATTACCGGAATGGTACCGGAAGAAATAAAAAACGATATTATTAATAAATTCAGTAAGAAAGGATAAAGAAATTATGAGCACTAATATTGAACAGTTATTAGAAAGAATTGAGGACATTTTAGACGACGCAAACAAGCTTGCATTCTCATCAAAGGTTATGGTAAACCCCGAAGATATCAAGAGCCTTATCGGTGAAATTCGTGTAAACATTCCGGATGAAATTGACCAGGCAAGAATTGTTGTATCCGAGAAAAACTCCATTCTCGATGAAGCAAAGAAGAACGCTGACGAAATGATTACCAAGGCAGAAGCAAGAGTTAAAGAGCTTGTTACGCAGTCACAGGAAATTGCACAGAATACTATTGATGAAGCTGACAAAAAGGCAGCTAACACAATCAAAAAAGCTGAAGAAAAAGCTGAAAGAATGGTTCAGGAAACCGAAGTTGCACGCAAAGCAAAAGAATACAGCGAAAATCTTATGGCACAGTCCAGAAAAGAAAGTGACGACATTCTCGAAGCTACAAAGACAAAGGCCGCCGAAATTTTCAATGAAGCCGTAACAAAGGCTGACGAGGTTACCGAAACAGCTCAGAAGAAGTCCGATGAAATGATTGAAAAAGCCAACAGATGGTCGGCAGAGCTTCGCCATTCCACAACAACATTCATTGAAGATGTTATGAAAAACGCCGATGAAGTGCTTGTAAATAATGTAAATGACATCAGAAAAGTTCGCCAGAGCCTCCGTGATGCAGTCAGAAGTTCAAAAATGTAATACATAATTTCAAACCCACCTGCATAAGCATTTAGCAAGGCAGGTGGGTTTTTTATGTTCGTATATTCACTTAAATCTTCAAAACTGAAAGTTATTTTATTTGCTGTTGCTGTGGTTGTTATCGGTGTTACAGCTATCATTTTGCTGTCACGCAACACCCCGGCATCAAGTAACGGAAGTATTAATTTAAAAGCGGAAACCAACGGGGACAGGATAGCTTTTCTGTCACAGTACGGCTGGGAAATTGACGAAGAGCCCGTGGAAATCAGTGAGGTCATCATCCCCACGGAATTTGATAAAACTTATGAGGAATACAACACTATTCAAAAAGGACAGGATTTTGACCTTGAAAAATACAAGGGCGAAAGGGTAAAAAGATATATTTACGAGGTGAAAAATTTCCCCGGATATGAAACGGAAAACAGCTTTATAAGAGCCACATTACTTGTATATGACGGTCTTATCATCGGCGGTGATGTTTCGTCATTGGAACCTGACGGCTTCCAACAAAGCTTTGATTTTCCGCAAATCCCGGAAACAACAACACCTGTTACTAATTAATAATTAAGAATGAAGAATTGAGGGTGGGTTTCACCCACACCTATTGTAATGTTTTATCATAGTTACTTAGATTAAGGCGCCCCGTGCGGGGAGCTGTCACGCAAGTGACTGAGGGGGTAATATCAAGCCGGAAGCAATCAGGAAACAAAATTATCGTTGACAATAATTCTGTACAAATTTTAATAAAGTTTAATCGGACAGTTCTGTTTTTTAATTGCAGAGCTGTCCGATTTTGATTTTATAGTTTTTCTATATTTTATTCAAATTTTCCGTGTGTGTTGGGGTCTGCCCATACCGCATTGATAACAGAAATAACGGGCTTCAAACCCTCCTCGATGAACCAATTAAGCTTCATACCCTTAAACTGAATAAAGAATATCGCGAGGTGATAGAAGCTCGCTTCCGTATTCATCTTCATTTTAAGCTTATTATTTTTGAAATAGAACTTTATTCTTCTGTTCTGCGGTTTACCCAAGGGCTGTACATACAGTTCAAAGCTTCCGTCCGTATTCCATGTGCCCATAGCGGCGGTCTTAACAGGTAAACCTGCAAGCTCACATTCGGAATACATATAATCGTCAAAGCCTACATCAATGGTATTAAGGGGGGAATTTTTCTCCTGCCATGTAAATGTTGCTTTATCCTCGTAAAAATCAAGTCTTGCGCTACTCATCTTGCCGCATTTTTTGCTGTACATAAAGAATGCAGGAAAGCCCATAAGGCTTACATTTCCTCTTGATTTTAAATAGGCAGTTCTGCCGCCGTACTTCTTTTCAAGCTCAATAAGGCGTCTTGTGCCGTTTTTGAAACCGGGAGAATTTTTCAAACTGTCAGTAAAATTCTTGTATGTATTATACTTTTCTTCGGAATATTCTTCTTCATCACAGAAGAAATTACGGTAATGCTTTAAGATAATGGGCAGATATAAATCCTCTCTGGCTTCGCCGGAATTAAAAACAATCATACCGTCATAATCCTTGAACATAATTGCAATCTGTCCAAAAAGTCCTTCAAAACGAATTGCGTTATCGTCACGCATGAGCCATACCTGATAGCCGTAATCGGTGTTGTGGTTAAATGCAACATTGACCTTGTCATTATAGCCTGTTGTGCAGATTTTGAACCATTCCTCGGAAATTATCCTCTTACCCTCGTAACAGCCGCCATTAAGGAACACAGAGCCTATTTTAGCCATCTGCTCACGGCTGAGGTTAAGTCCCCATCCGCCTGCTTCAAAACCGTTGTGGTCACCTTCCCATACAGGTGTTTCCATACCCAACGGCTCATATAATCTCTTTGTAAGATATTCGGTGAGATTTTGTCCGGTCGCCTTTATCACAACAACAGCCAACATAAAAATATTCTGACTGATGTACTCGTATTTTGTACCCGGTCTTGCCTTAAATCTTACCTTTAAATATCTGTCAATCCAGTCAATTTTCTCGGTATTGACAAACAGCATATCGTCAACCTTACCGCTTTGCATTGTGATAAGGTGATGAACGGACAGCTCCTCGGCATATTTTCTTTGTTTGCCCTTTAATTTTTCCAAATACTCCGGGAAAAATGAATACACCTTTGTTTCGGGAGTAAGATATCCGTCATCGTAAGCCAGTCCTACCGCAAGGGATGTTATAACCTTGCTGAAAGAAAACATTGCGTTTGAAAACTCGGCTTTAAACGGTTTCCATTCACATTCATAAGCAACCTTATTGTGGCGTGTTACCATAAGACTGTGTATATTTAATTTTTTATCCGTAATTTCTTTAATAAATGCGCTTACACCTTTTGAACTTACCCCAACCTGCTCGGGATAATCCGCACGGGGCAATTTTGTCTCAGTTTTTAACACCCTGTAAATCACTCCTAAAAAAATATATTTTTATTTTACCAAAAACCTTATAGTTTGTAAATATCCTGAATAAAAATAAATATGTAAATTGTTACAAAAAACACCGCTTCTGCTGTCAATCGGCAAAAGCGGTGTAGTGTATTTTTAATTATAATGCGTAAACCGTTACATCGTGGCGTCCAAAGTTACAACATTCCGCATAAGTCCAGTAGAAAAGGTCTACTATTGTATTGTTGTTAAAGTAAACAAATCCGCCTGTATCTGCGGCTATTGAATAGCCGTAAACATATCCGTTTGTTCCCACAATCCAAAGCTTTGTGCCGTAGGGGAACTGATTGGGATTTACTGCAACATGACCGGGAATAACGGTTCTGCCGGAGGCTGTCAAAGCACCTACCGGAGCATAATATGCGGTTGCCGAACCGGTTGCCTTGTATCTGTACTTCAAAGGAACATTGTTTTTATCAAGTTTAAGGTCTGACGGAACTGCAAGCTCAGATGCCGCCGGAACATTCTTTGCAAGCTTATAAGCTGTGTTTGTACCTTCAAGTACAATTTTATCAACGGGTTGTTTTGTAATTTTATTGGAAACAAGCTTTGATGAAACAAGCTTCTTGCCTTCATAGGTATCCTGATAAGTGAGTGTTCTCTGACCCACCTGACCCTTTTGAGTTACCTTTTTCTCGCCTTTAACAAGCTCGTTTGTCTTCTTAGTTACAGTTGAATATGCAATATTTTTCTTTTCTGTACGGGTTACTGTTTTAATGGGGATAATTTCAATAACCATATAAGGTGTAAGCTTGTCGGTCTTTGCACAATTAAGCTTTTCTTTTGCGGTAACAGTAATACCGGCTTTTGAAAGTGCATCTGCAACAGTACCACCCGTCACCTTTATAGGCATAACCTTATCTTCCGACACAACAGTTACAGTAAATGCACGGGTAATTTGAATTACCATATCATCCGCAAGCTT
>JAZUIT010000224.1:0-3840 GCA_045642385.1 Acutalibacteraceae bacterium | reverse complement strand
ACTTTCGGTTCCGCTACCCTCTAACTCTCCGTTTTCAGTCTTAAACGGAATAGAAACCTTTATACCGCAGTCATATTCGAATATGATATCAGTCATACCGATAGCAGAATCTTTAAGATCAACTGAAAGACTTCTGTAATTTCCTTCATCATCACTTGTAGCATTAAATTCTACTAAATTTGGATTTTTTGCTGTGGCATTAATAAGCTTAAATTCGTTTGCAAAAACAGAACCGTCAGATTTTAAAATACCGAAATCAATAATATTACCGGAAACAGACATACCGTCCGGAAGTGCCTTAACAATTGCAACAGTAAGTTGGTTCTCAGTAACCGGAGAACTGCTACTTCTCCATGTTATTTCTTCTTCATTACCGTTAAACAATACATTATTCAGGTTATATATATTTCTGCAAGTTTCAGCTGTAACTTTGTATCTGTTACTTAAAACGCTATCGTCAATTCCGAATAATAATTCCTGCTCCGGAATATTATTGAGTTCAGTTGAATAATCCGAATAATAAATACAGTCAAACATCTTATTATCAGCGTCTGACATATTCATAATATTGTAAGCACCGGCTACTAAACCGATTTTTGCCTTACTGTTATCTGAACTCAAAGAAGCCGAAACTACACAATCGGACATAAATTTCAAGCCTGCCAATGAACTCTTAACATAGTTTACGGAACCTACAAGACCGCCAACATTATTTCTTCCGAAAACCTCGCCGCCGGCAACACAGTCATAAACCTTTAAGCCTGACAAATTTTCACCGGCATCTGAATAACCGCACTTCGTACCGATATAACCGATTAAGCTCGCTGCGCCGTACAAAAATGTATCGGAATTTGTGTAGGACATGGTCGTAGTGATATCGGAAGACAAAACCTTTACACCGTTTACTTCTGCATTAATGACAGAAGACGGTGTATCTCCGGCAAATTTAACGCTATTTATTGAGCCAATAGCACCGGCAGCAACACTGTAAGCACTTACAGTTGTACCTTCGACGCTACAATTTTCTATTTTATACCTACAATTCTCATTACCCATCATTGCAAGTATACCGCCGGCAGGAGTCAAATATGCAGAAGTATATTCATCGTTGGTTGCTTTTACTGTACAAACACTAACATCACAATCCGTAATTTCTAAGGAAATACCGGCACAATTATAAGAGGTTGTTCCCACAATTCCGCCTGCACCTAAGCCGAATACCTCAATATCCGAAACTGTACATTCATTAACCGTTCCGTTCATATCAGCAGCAATACCGCCGGCAAAATATGTTGAACCGCTTGAAGCTGTATTATTAATTTTTACTCCGGATACCTGACATTTCTCAATATTAACACCAACTTGAGAATCATCTGTTTTACCGAGGATTCCGCCAACATAGCCAGTCGATTTTATAACCGAAGAACCGCCTAAGGTAGAATCGTATCTAACTACACAATCGGTAATATTAACGGTTTTCCCGGCACCGGATATTTCATCACGGTAACCCCTTGCCATTCCGACAATTCCTCCGACACCGTTAATGTAATCATCGTTATTAGGATTACCCTCTACCTTCGGATTTATAACATCTATATTTTTTATGTTCGTTGCGCTTGTATCGGATGCCTGGGCATAACCTACCAAAGCACCTACGCAATTTGTTCCTGCAACATTAGGCGCATTAAGTTCAATATTTTCAATAGTCGCACCCTTTACATAACCGAATAAACCGACAGCACCATCGTTTGCTGAGGAATATATAAGATTACTTATGGTACGCTTAACATTAGTTCCATTTTCTCGGTCATAACCGGTAATCGTTCCTGTAAACGGAGCATCCGGATTCGAACAAACAGGTGTCCATGAAAGACCGTACTCGGTAATTTTGCTAATATCAATATCATTAAGGATAACAAAATGCTTATCACGATATGCGGCACCTGAAACATTATGCAACTCGTAAGCGTTTGTTATAATATAAGGATTGGTTTCAGAACCGGCTGTAGCTGTGTCACCGGTCAATGACTCAAAATCAGCAATATCGGAAACAACAGGGAATCCGACAAACAACGATGTATTTACTCTTAAATCCGGATTTTGTAAATCAACATACACTTTACTGAATTCAGCATATACATAGGTTTCCCCTGCAAGCTTAGGAACAATCTTCAATTCCGAACTCAAATTGTTAACATCGAGTACAGCAGTGGATTCCGCCATCCAACCGGAATCTGTAATACCGAAACCGGTTCCGTCGGGATATCTGAGAACATCACTTGTTAAAGAAGAATCCAAAACCACACCGGATTTATCCTTTATAGGATTAGGTAATCCATTCGGTTTTTCATCCGACTTATAAGCAACAAGATAATTATCAATATAGTTTCCTGACGCATCAACAGGTCTGTTTATATCACGAACATTTACTGTTTTTACTATTTCACTGTCAGTAACCGAACTGAGTGTAGTGTTAATAGCATTAACATTCTTGAACGGTTCGCTGTTTTTATCAAAAGCACTGATATCTTCCGGATACGAATAACTTGAATAGTAGTTGTTATAAATTAAGGTATCCTTAACTGCGGTTGAATTATCCCTCAAATTGTTATAAGAATAATCAGAAGCAAGCTTTCCGATTAACCAGCCTTTTCCGACAGAACCGGAGGAGAAAGAACATCCTATTGTACAATCGTGAATGAAATCCTTATATGACGCATCTGATGCAGAAGAAACATATTTTCTTCTGTAACCATACCCGAAAGAGCCCACTATTCCGCCTTCATAACCACCGTCAGCTTCAAGTGAGCAGGAAAACTCTGACATAGCAACTGATATCTGTTTACTTGCAACATTAATACTTGTAGTACCGACAGCACCTGCCGCAACCACTAAATCCCTCGATACAGCCGATGTTTCGAGCTTAGCTTCAACTTTACAGTATTTTATGCTGACAGTCGAGCCCTCCATATTGCCTAATATTCCGGAAACAACATTTGCACCGTATTTTCCTTCTGAATCACCGGGATATTTCTTACCGATAACCGTATCTTTATCCACATTACAATGTGAAATGCTGACACTGCTGACAGTATCATTGGCAAGATTAGCAATAACACCTGCATTTGCAGAAATACTTGAAGCTTTCAACAATACATCCGTCGTACCGTTTTTATCCTTGGTGTAAATATTAGTATTTTTTACATCACACTTATTTACAGTGATATCTCTTTCTACACTCCAAACCGTTCCGCAAATACCGGCTGAATAAACACCGGTAATATTACAACTGTCAACAACTACTCCGGTTACAGACACTGTACCGACACCTACAACGCCGCCGGCTGATGCGCAATAATAATTATCGTCATTAGCAACAGAAACATAGTTTTCAATATTGTATCCCTGTACAAGACACTCACCTGTAACTATACAAACCGTATCCGAGTGGGTATTTGATGATTCCAAACCTAACCATCCTGCAAATCCGCCTACGCCGCTTGAATTTCCGCCCCACTCAGTGGCAGTTGCTCTTATAACATTATTTTTTGCGCTCTTAACCGAAGAATTTCTGATAGTAATATAATCTGTTACACCGCTGCCTACAAAACCGCCGACAGCATTTTCGCCGATAACATTAATATCTTCTACAAGACAATCATCAATTATTACGGGAATATTACCGGTTACATTACCTACCAAGCCACCAACATTCGCCCGTGTACTCTCTATCCTCGAGCTATCGTCAGTAGCACTTACATGTATGCGTTCAATATTAACAGAGCCGCTTATATTTTCTGTTCCGACTGCAATCTTACCGGCAACAGCACCAATTCTTCC
>JAZUIT010000223.1:0-4193 GCA_045642385.1 Acutalibacteraceae bacterium | reverse complement strand
AGGAATGAGGAATTGAGGGTGGGTTTCACCCACACCCGATTTTAATTGCTTTATCAAAGTTGAATATAACATTTACAATGACATTTGCTTGCAAATGCACCTAAATTCCTAACTCCTCATTCCTAATTCCTCATTAAAAACAGGAGGTTATTGTGAAGCTTTCAAAATTAATTGACAACTCAGATGTTAAAAATAATTTTGAAGATGTTGAAATAAACAATGTCACCGACAAAACGGATGATATAAGCGAAAGCTGTGCTTTTGTATGTATAAGAGGACGAAGCTTTGACGGTCACAATGCCGCAGAAAAAGCCGTTGAAAAAGGTGCGGCAGTTGTAATAACCGAAAAGGATTTAAAAATAAAAAATCAGGTAATAGTTGATAACACAAGAAAAATTTATGCGAAAATGTGTTCTGCGTTGTTGGGTAATTCCCATAAAAAATTAAAAATAATAGGTATTACCGGAACCAACGGCAAAACTACAACAGCGTATTTAATCAAGGATATTTTAGAAAAAAGCGGACACAAAACCGGTATGACGGGGACAGTAAAATATGCGGTGTCCGACAGGCAGTATAATGCCGACCGTACAACTCCCGAGCCGAAAGAATTGCATACGCTTTTTAAAGAAATGGCAGATGCAGGCTGTGAATATGCCGTTATGGAGGTTTCCTCCATGGCATTGGAGCAGATGAGGGTTTACGGTATTGAATTTGAAGCGGCGGTGTTTACAAATCTTACACAAGACCACCTCGATTACCATATCACTATGGAAAATTATCTTGCTTCTAAGAAAATACTTTTTTCTCAGTGCAAAAATGCAATAATAAATTATGATGATAATTATTCGGGCGAAATTTTGTCCTGTTGCAGTTGTCCGGTTTTAACATATTCTGCCAAAATGGACGAAGCGGATTATACCGCAAAGAATATCAGGCTCGGTAACGAAGGCGTATGCTATGAGCTGGTAGGAAGCGGTTTTATCGGCAGAGCAGGTGTAAAAACACCGGGTATGTTTTCGGTTTATAATTCTATGGCGGCGGCTGTGTGCTGTAAAGTATTAGGTATAGATTTAAATAATTCTCTGGAAATTATTTCCGCTTCCTGTTCTGCTCCCGGAAGATGTGAGGTTGTAAAAACGGATACACCGTACACAATAATAATTGACTATGCTCACACACCGGACGCTTTGGAAAATATTATTTCGTCTGTAAGGGGCTTTTGCAGGGGCAGGATTATAACGGTATTCGGTTGCGGCGGCGACAGGGATAAATCCAAAAGACCCGTAATGGGCAGGGTTGCTTCACAGCTTTCCGATATTGTAATCGTCACATCGGATAATCCGAGAACCGAAGACCCTCAGGAAATTATAAAAGATATTTTAAACGGAATTAATAAAAAGAAACAAATATATTCCGAAGTAAGCCGCAGGGAAGCCGTAAAAAAAGCTATGAAGCTTGCCGCAGAAAACGATATAATTATTCTTGCGGGCAAGGGACACGAAACATATCAGATTTTTAACGAAGATAAAACAGAATTTGACGAAAGAAAAATCATTTTCGAAATTCTGAAGGAGATTTAACATGAGAGCATTGTCAACTTTGGAAATTGCAACGGCGGTTTCCGGCTCAATAGTCGGGGAAAACAGAAAAATAACATCAATCTGTACCGATTCAAGAAAAATAGAAAAAGGTTGCCTGTTTGTTGCTCTTGCAGGCGAAAATTTTGACGGACATAAATTTGCAAAAACGGCAGCCGAAAACGGTGCGGCGGCGGTAATGGTTCACGAAAAAGTGGACTGTGACTGCACCGTAATTAATGTATTTGATACGAGATTTGCTTTTCTTGATTTAGCAAGATATTACAGAAGCCTTTTTGATATTCCCGTGGTGGGACTTACGGGAAGCGTGGGTAAAACCACAACAAAGGAAATGACACATTGTGTGCTGTCGGAAAAATTCAAGACTTTGAAAAATATCGAAAATCTCAATAATGAAGTCGGCTTGCCGAAAACGGTTTTCAATCTTGATGAAAGCTATGAGGCGGCAGTTCTGGAAATGGGAATGAACCATTTCGGTGAAATTTCAAGACTTACCAAAGCCGCACAGCCCACTTTGGCAATTATAAGCAATATCGGGGTTTCCCACATGGAAAACTTAGGCTCTCAGGAAAATATTTTAAAAGCAAAGCTGGAAATACTTGAAGGCTTAAAGGAAAATGCTCCCGTAATTCTCAACGGTGATGACAAATTTTTGTCAGCCGCAAAAATAAGCGGACACCCGGTATATTATTTCGGTATAAACAGCGATGACTGTGATGTTAAGGCAAGCGATATCAGGGAAACAACCCTTAACACAAAATTTGTTATCACATACAGGGGCGAAAAAATCAATGTCACAATCCCCACGGTGGGAATACACAATGTATATAACGCATTGGCGGCATTTACCGCAGGTGTGTTATTGGACATTGAGCCTAAAACAGCGGCAAAGGCGCTTGAAAATTATGTGCCGGCAGGTATGCGCCAGAGAGTCGTTCTGCACAAGGGACTTACTATTATAGAGGACTGTTATAACGCCAGCCCCGATTCTATGAAAGCCGCTTTGAATATCCTCAAAAAAGGTAAAGGAAAGAATATTGCCGTGTTGGGCGATATGTTGGAGTTGGGTGAAATTTCTCAACAGGCTCATTATAATGTGGGTGTGTTGGCATCCGAAAGTCAGGTTGACTGCCTTTTTACTTATGGCGAAGAAGCAAAGCAGATTGCAAGGGCGGCTCAGGAAAGAAATCTTACTGCATACAGCTTCACGGATAAGGAAGAGCTTACAAGGAAGCTCCTTGAAACGATTGATAACGGTGATTGTCTGCTGTTCAAGGCAAGCAGAGGAATGAAGCTTGAAGAAGTTATACACGCACTTTATGAGGGATTTTAAGTTGAAAGGAATGAATTTAAAATGAACAAGTTTGCCGCATTGGCAATGTCCGGGATTGCGGGACTTTTAATAACATGGGTGTTGGGATATGCTGTTATACCATGGCTCCATAAGCTGAAATTCGGTCAGACGATACTTGATATAGGACCCAACTGGCACAAGCAGAAACAGGGTACACCCACAATGGGCGGTATTATGTTTATTGCGGGAACCGTGCTTGCGGTGGCAGTAACCCTGATAACCGATAAAATTATGGGCGGTAATCTTGTAACGGGAAAATCCGCCGTACCCGATGAAATGCGTACAAAGCTTTGGGCAGGACTTATTATGGCTTTGTGCTTCGGACTTATCGGCTTTGCGGATGACTATATCAAGGTTGTCAAAAAGAGAAATTTAGGTCTTACAATTACACAGAAAACCGTAGCTCAGATTTTAGTCTGCGGCGGATATTTGGGCAGTATTTTTATGGCGCAGGGCGGAAAGCCTTATATGTACATTCCTTTTGTGGGCTCTGTTGAGCTTGGATTTTTCTATTGGATAATCGGCTTCTGCGTTATGTACGGTGCAATTAATGCGGTTAATTTTACCGACGGCATTGACGGACTTTGTTCAAGCGTCACCGTTATTACTGCCATAAGCTTTGTTGTTATCGCATTGTTTAAGGATTCAACGGGTATTTCCGTTGCGGCGGCGGCTTTGGCAGGTGCTTGCATAGGCTTTTATATCTGGAACAGAAACCCGGCAAAGGTATTTATGGGTGACACAGGCTCTATGTTCCTGGGCGGTATGGTAGTGGCTTTGGCTTATGCGGTTGACTGTCCTCTGATTTTACTTCCCGTGGGAATTATTTATGTTATCGAGGCTATGTCGGATGTTATTCAAATCGGATATTTTAAATTAACTCACGGCAAAAGGATTTTCAAAATGGCTCCCATTCATCATCATTTTGAAATGTCAGGCTGGAACGAGAAAAAAATCGTCAGAGTATTTTGCTTTGTCAATGTAATAGGCTGCGTTATCGGGGTATTACTTTATAAATTCGGTTTAAACTAACAGTAAAGCAATTAAAATGGGTGTGGGCAAAGCCCACCGTCAATTATTCATTATTCACTATTACTTATTCATTAATAACGGGTGCGGGTTTACCGCCCTCAATTGCACATTGCACATTAAATTTATAAGAGGTAGATTATGGGACAGGGAGTAACTACTCCAAAAGTTAATAAACGGGCAAAAAGCATAAAAAAAACACTTTCCCC
>JAZUIT010000222.1:0-13633 GCA_045642385.1 Acutalibacteraceae bacterium | reverse complement strand
CCGGGTATGGCATTGAATAACGCTGGCTTAAATATCTCAAAGATGCACCGAGTTCTCCGTCGGGACCGCCGTACTGACTGATAATGATTTTTGCCGCCTTTGCATCGCAGTTTTTAATTCTTACGGGATATTGTAATTTTTTCTCATAACAAAACATTAATAATCACACCCCTCTTTATCCCAAGGCCACGGATTTTTAAGCCACTCTACGCCCTGACCCTCGTATGCGGTTATAGGACCGTAATTTTCTTCATAGCATTTTTTGAGTTTCATATATTTTTCTTTATACTCATTATGAAGCTTTAATGCCTGCAAATCCTCCGGGTGAGTATCCATATAAAGATGCAACTCCCACATGGCGAACTGTGCGGCAGACAGCTTCTGCATTAACTGAAATTTGTTATCCATTATAGCAGCACACCCCCGTAAATGGTAAATCTAAAACCGGAAAAAGTGTTCCAGACATCAAGGCTTTGCAATCGTCATACACACGGGTATCTGTTTGAAACGGCACATAAGCCATAGCAACTACGGGACATTCAGGTAAAGCCGTTCTCTTACAGGCGAATTTTTCATTTGCCATATTGTAGTATTTTGAATTGCATTTATTACAGCATTGCTGATAATTCAACACTACCACTCCTTAAAATTATTTGAAGTACTTCAATTTAATATATGATGAATTTTAATTTGTGGTACAAAAAGGGGATGTAAAAAACCGAACAGAACGAAAAAAGTATTATAGAAGTCAAAAAATTTTGTACTTTGTTCTATCAATTTTTTGCCCCTCGATATATATAAGGATATTATCTTTGGGACAATAAAATTGATTCTGTCCGCTTTTTTCCTATCCCTTTGTGTGTTTTTACAAAACTCGGTTAAAAAAACAGGGAGGATGAAAAAACTTGTAGTTTTTTCATCCTCCTTAAATTTTTTCGCTTATTCTCTTTAAATCCTCAAAGGTTGAAATTGAGGTTATTTCCTGCCTTAGCTGTGCACTGCCCCTTATGCCCTTTGTATACCATGCGGCGTGCTTTCTTGCTTCCAGCATACCGATTTTTTCACCCTTATACTTGCATATCAATTCAATATGCTCTAACATTATTTTTACTCTTTCGCTGACCGGAGGTTCTTGTGTTTCAACACCTGTTTCAAGATAATCACTTATATTTTTAAATACCCAAGGTCTTCCAAGAGCACCTCTGCCCACCATTATTGCATCACATTTTGTGGTTTCAAGCATATATTTTGCGGATTTTCCGTCAATAATATCACCGTTACCGATAACCGGAATACTTACAGCACTTTTTACGGCTTTTATAATATTATAATCAACGGGCGGTGCATACATCTGAGTTCTGGTTCTGCCGTGTACGGTTATTGCCGCAGCTCCCGCCTGTTCAAATCTTTTTGCAAATTCAACCGCAACTATATTTTCGTCGTCCCAGCCGGAACGAAGCTTAACGGTGACAGGTAAATCAGTCTCCCTTACGACGGCTTTTACAATTTTTTGGGCAAGCTCAGGTTCTTTTAACAAAGCTGATCCGCCGCCGTTTGAAGCAATTTTCGGTGCGGGGCAACCCATATTTATATCAATCGCAACAGGATTACTCTCCAACACTTCATATACAGCCTTTGCCATAATTTCCGGTTCGTTACCGAAAAGCTGTATTGCACACGGTCTTTCGCTGTCATTGATTTTTATAAGCTCTTTTGACTTTCTGTCATGCATAATCAGTCCTTTGGAGCTTACCATTTCACTGATTGTGTATGTTGCACCGTACTTTACACAAAGCTCCCTGAATGCATTGTCGGCAACACCTGCCATTGGTGCCAAAATCAATTTTCCTTTTATGAACTCTTTAAACATATTATGCCTTATCTCCTTAAATTTCACAATTATTTTATCATATATGTTTAAATATTACAATAAAAGTTAAGTAACACAATATCGCTAATATGTTACTTATTATACATTTGTAAAAATTGTTGTTGTTGAAGAAAATCCGCATTGTGATATAATTCAAGCATAGAACTATATATATTTACGGAGGAATTTTATGTACAAATTCGGTAAGCTTATTGTAAAATTTAAAATACCGATTTTAATTATTGCTCTGGTACTTATTATACCTTCTTTTATCGGTATGCTTAACACCCGTATAAATTATGATATGCTCACATATCTGCCAAAAGATATTGATACGGTAACAGGACAAAATATCCTGCTTGACGATTTCGGCAAAGGCGGAATATCGCTTATAGTATTTGAAGATACGGACATAAAAACAGTTGCGGCGGCAAAGAAAAAAATCGAAAAGGTTGACCACATTGCAAATGTTCTTTGGTATGACAGTATTGCGGATATTTCAATTCCAATGGAGATACTGCCCGAAAGTATTTACACCGCTTTTAATGACGGCAACGCCACACTTATGGCGGTTTTTTATAACACCTCCACCTCCGCCGACGAAACAATGCAGGCTGTTAAAGAGATAAGGCAAATTATCGGCAAACAGGGCTTTATTTCCGGTATGTCTGCCGTGGTGACGGATTTAAGGGATTTAAGTGAAAAGGAAGAACCCGTCTATGTTGCGGTTGCGGTAATTTTAGCCTGTGTCGGCATGATGATATTTATGGACTCATGGTTAATACCCTTTGTATTCTTAATAAGTATCGGCATAGCGGTTTTATGGAATATGGGTACAAATTTCTTTTTCGGTGAAATTTCCTATATTACAAAGGCTCTTGCTTCGGTTTTGCAATTAGGTGTTACTATGGACTATTCCATTTTCCTGTGGCACAGCTATTGCGAAAAGCGAAAGGAATATGACAGCAAGGATGACGCCATGGCACACGCCATAGCCGACACCTTGGTTTCGGTTATAGGCAGCTCCGTTACAACAATTGCCGGTTTTATCGCGCTGTGCTTTATGAGCTTTACTCTCGGAAAAGACTTAGGCTTCGTTATGGCAAAGGGTGTAATTTTCGGAGTTATCGGCTGTGTTACAACTTTACCTGCCATGATACTTGTTTTTGATAAAATTATTTCAAAAACAATGCACAAATCAATTATTCCCGACACCACAAAATTTGCAAAATTCGTAACAAAAAAGGCTTGGATATTTTTAATAATTTTCGCAATACTTGCGGTTCCTGCCACAATCGGATACACAAAATCCGAAGTATATTATGACATCAGTAAATCGTTACCCGAGGATATGGAATATGTCATTGCCAACACAAAATTGCAGGAGCATTTTGATATTTCATCAACTCATTTAATTCTTGCAGATTCAAAAATGCCGGCAAAAAAAGCTAAAAAGATGTTAGCAGAAATTAATAAAACAGACGGTGTAACGCTGACAATGGGACTTGATTCCGTATTAGGTTCCCTTGTGCCGGAGGAAATATTGCCCGAGTCGGTCAGAAGTGTATTGAAGGGCGATAAATACCAGTTAATTCTGATAAATTCGGAGTACAAAACAGCCTCCGATAAAGTAAATAAACAGCTCACGGAAATTAATAATATACTGAAAAAATACGATAAAAACGGTATGCTCATAGGTGAAGCCGCTTGTACAAAGGATTTAATACAAATAACGGACAGAGATTTTAAGATTGTAAGTGCAATTTCCATTGTAGTTATATTCGTAATAATTGCCCTGGTATTAAAATCAATTTCCATTCCGGTTATTTTGGTTGCAGTTATTGAATTTGCCATATTTATTAATTTGGGAATACCGTTTTATACGGGTACGGTGCTTTCATTTGTGGCGCCGATATGCATCAGCACAATTCAGTTAGGCGCAACAGTTGACTATGCTATACTGATGACTACAAGATACAAAGCGGAAAGATTTTCCGGTAAAGGTAAGCAGGATTCAATTTCAACCGCTCTTGCAACCTCTATACCCTCGGTTTTGGTAAGTGCCTGCGGATTTTTTGCCGCCACATTCGGCGTGTCGGTATTTTCCGATATTGATATGATAGCTTCCATCTGCGGTCTTATGTCGAGGGGCGCAATAGTCAGTATGTTAGCTGTAATATTTATTTTACCTGCCATGTTTGTGGTATTTGACAAGATTATCTGCCGCACAAGCTTAGGCTTCATTAACAGAAAAAAGGAGAATTGACTATGAAAAATAAAAAATTTATTTTGATTTCTTCTGTATGTGCCGTACTGGTAACGGCTTTGACAATCGGTGCCTGCCTGCCCAAACAAAGCACTACTTCCCTGCCGATTGCAAATGCTTCCGCCGTTCAAAAGGAAGCTGAAAACATTTTGAGCGTAAATGATAATACAGATGTCGATAAATCCGAAACGGTTTATGTTATTGCGGATGCCAACTGTGCCGTCAAAAAGGTTATCGTTAGTGACTGGCTCAAAAACCCTGATAAAAAAGAAAAGCTCACGGATAAATCGGAGCTTAAAAATATAGAAAATGTTAAAGGTAACGAAACTTATAAAATTGACAAGGACGGTATGAAGGTCTGGGATGCAAACGGTAAGGATATTTATTATCAGGGAAGCACAGACAAAGAATTACCCGTTGATGTTTCAATAACCTATTTTCTTGACGGTAAAGAAATTTCACCGAAACAGCTTGCAGGAAAAAGCGGCAGGGTTGAAATGAAATTTAATTTTAAAAACAACCAAGTTCAAAAGGTTGAAATTGACGGGGTTGATACGGATATTTTTGTTCCCTTTGCAGTTCTGACCGGTACAATTTTACCGAATGATACTTTTGAAAATGTCACGGTTTCAAACGGAAAACTTATTAATGACGGAGATAAAAGCGTAGTTATGGGCTTTGCTCTGCCGGGACTTACGGACAGCTTAGGCATAGAAAAAAATAAGCTGAATATTCCCGAAAGTGTTACAGTTTCCGCAGATGTCAAGAACTTTTCTCTCACCACAATTATGACATACGTTTCAAATGAAATTTTCTCAGGTCTTAATTTTGCCGGAATTGAAAATGCGGATGATTTATCCTCAAAGCTTGATGAAATGTTTGACGGTGTCAATCAGCTTGCAGACGGTTCTTCACAGCTTTATATAGGTTTGAAAACCTTACTCAGCAAATCCGGTGAGCTGGTAGACGGTGTCAATCAGCTTGCAGACGGTGCAAAGCAATTAAAAGACGGCACAACTCAGCTTGTTGACGGTACGAAGCAGTTGAAAAACGGTATGAATCAATTAAATGACGGCTTAAAGGAATTGACAAACAACAATGCATTACTTATGGACGGTGCAAAAACTATTGTAAATGCGGTTCTTGATGTGGCACAACAGCAAATTGAAGCTAAGGGCGTTAAAATCGAAAAGCTTACTTTGAATAATTATAAAAAAGTTTTAGGAGATTTGCTTAAAAAGGTCGGCAGATTTCCAAGCTTAAAAAAGCAGTTGAATGACCTCATAACTCAGCTTGACGGGCTTAAAACTTTTTATAACGGACTTAAAGCTTATACTGACGGCGTTGCACAGGCTTATGACGGAAGTAAACAGCTCAATGACGGTGCAAACACCTTGGCAGGTGCTTCCGTTCAGCTTGATGACGGTGTAAAACAATTAAAAGACGGAATTGATTTATTAAAATCAAGCTGTCCCCAACTTGTTGACGGTGTTACACAGCTTACTGACGGTGCTATGCAGTTATCTGACGGCATAAAAATGCTTAAAGAGGAAGGAATCGAAAAAATTTCCGATGCTTTCGGCGGCGATGTAGCTTCCGCAGTAACAAGACTAAAAGCTATATCGGATGTTGCAAAAACCTATCAAAGCTTTTCAGGTATTGCCGACGGTATGAACGGTACGGTTAAATTCATTTACAGAACGGAAGCTATCGGTTAAGCTCCTTTAAATATTTATATTTTTCTTTTGTAGCAAGTCCTCCCCTTATGTGCCTTTCCGCTTTATTTATTTCTAAAACCTCATGCACAAGTGAGTACAGTTGAGGATTAATATGTCTTAAACGCTCGGTTACATCAATATGTACCGTTGATTTTGAAATTCCGTATTCTTTTGCGGCGGCTCTGACAGTTGCTTTGTTATCAACAATATACTGTCCTAACTCAACCGGTCTGCTCTCACCAGTATTTCTCAATTTAAAAACCTCCTGTAATCTATCATTAATTGATATGTTTGCAGGAGGTTTCTTATTACAATAATATTTCTTTATTAAGCTTAAATGAATAGAGATATGTTTCCTTTACAGGTTTACCGACGGTAATTTCCAAAGCTTTTTTATAAATTCTGAGCTGCTCGGAATATCTGTCTTTAAGTTCAGATAAATCACTGATTTTATCGGTTTTAAAATCAATCAGAACCAGTCCGTCATTCTCGGAAAAAGCACAGTCAACTACACCCTGAACAAGTATTTTTTCATCGGTATATTTTTCCGAAAGCTCGGGGTAAATATCCTGAACGGGAAGCTCGACAATAAACTCCTTTTCTCTGAAAACCTCGTTGGATTTAAGTATTCTTTTTCCCAAAGCGCTTTCAAAAAAAGCTGTTACGCTTTTAAAATTCACCGCTTCAAGCTCCTGGGGTGTAAGCACTCCCATACTCAAAATTTCTTCAACGCACAGACTGGGATTTTCGCTTGCTTTTTTGAAATCCGCATACTCCATAAACTTATGT
This sequence comes from Acutalibacteraceae bacterium, assembly GCA_045642385.1. GTDB lineage: Bacteria > Bacillota > Clostridia > Oscillospirales > Acutalibacteraceae > RGIG2945. The sequence continues at coordinate 6,990 of JAZUIT010000222.1, read as the reverse complement.
AATGCCGTTCCCCTTTGAGCCGGACTTAATTTCCCGTCATTTAAAAATGTCGGTACACAGCTTGCGAAGTAATCCATATAATTGTGCTTTTGAGAAAGTGCGGAAGCGGTAGTCTTAGCCAAAACATCCGTAAGCTTTAAATAAGGGTATTCATATTCCATGGCCTCTTTTATTTCCGATAAAAGACCGGTGTCGACATCGGGAATAATTATTTCTTCACCGTTATCTTCCTCAACATCATTATCAGCGTTTACAAGACTTACAATCTGTCTGAAATTTGTATCGAGCTTTCTCATATTAACACCTGAGGCAATGCAAAGATTATTACTGTCAATGTGCCTTAATGATGCCATTATAAGCCAATCGGAATAAGATTTACACTTTGAAACTGCAAACTCCGGAATCTTATAATCATCAGAAATTTTCTGCGACAGGGACATAACGGTTTTTGCAGGATTTTTGAGGGACATTGTGCAAATTAATTTTTCTTTTGCTCTGGTCATTGCAACATATAAAAGCCGCATTTCTTCCGATATATTTGCTTTTTTTATTGCGAGTGACACGGCATTTTTTGCCGTTGTGTCGTACATAACCATATTTTCGGTATCAATATAACAGCAGCCTATTCCTAAATCAGGATGAATTACCACCCTGCCGGTTTCATCTGTAATATTGAATTTATGGGAACAATCCGCAAGGAAGCAAACAGGAAATTCCAAACCTTTGCTCTTGTGTATCGTCATAATTTTTACGGTATTCTTCCTGCCGGAAACGCTGCGATTTGAGGCTGAACCGGGATTTTCGGCTATTTTTTCAAGAAACCTGACAAAGCCGCCGAAGCCGGAGGAATAATTACTGTCATACTCCTTAGCATAAGAAAGCAAGGCTGTCACATTTTTTAATTTTTCTTTTCCGTTTTCCATAGAAAGAAGCATAACGGAATAAAATGAATCATCCAGCAACCGTCTTAAAAAGCTTTCGGCTGACAGGGTTACGGACAGCTCACGGTAATACTTTAACCTTTGCAGAAAATCGTCAAACCTTTCGTCATCGGATTGTAAAATACAACTGTAAATTGAAGCATCCCTGTCTTTAATCCTCAAATTTGCCATATCATCCGGTGTAAAGGCAAATATAGGCGACAGCAATACGGATACAAGCGGCACATCCTGAACAGGGTTATCAATAATCTTTAATAGCGAAAGAAAAACCTGCACCTCGTGAGCTTCAAAAAGATTTTCCGTTACATCGGAGGAAGCGGGAATACCGCAGTCTGCAAGAGTTTTTTCAAGAATTTTCCCCTTATCGGAAAGATTGCGCATCATAATACAAATGTCGGAATATTCCGCTTTTCTTAATTTTCCGTCATCGAAAACATCAAGCTTTCCCACAATATTTTTAATGCGTTTTGCTATATAGAGGCTTTCGTTCACCATAGCTTCCTCAGAGAGTAATTCTTCGGAATTTAATATGCAAATTTCACATTCGGCTTCATCTGTATCGGGATAATCTGCACCGTAAACTAATTTTTCATCATCGTTATAATTGACCTCCCCCACTCTTTCGGACATAATCTGGCTGAAAATAAAATTAACCTGTTCAATAATACCCTTACGACTTCGGAAGTTTTTATCAAGAAAAATTTTTGCCGGGTAATTATCACCCGTGTACTTTTCCATACCGTTTCTTCGTTCAAGGAAAATTTCCGGCATTGCCTGCCTGAAACGGTAAATACTCTGCTTAACATCACCCACTGTGAACAGGTTTGTTTCGTCCTTTGATATAGCGGAGAACAGCATATCCTGTGCCCTGTTGGTGTCCTGATATTCATCTAACATAATTTCCTTAAAGCTTGTTGAAAGCTCTAATGCAAGCGGAGTTTTATTTATGCCGTCAGTCAACAGGTCAATGGCTTTGTGCTGAATATCGGAAAAATAAAATGTATTTCGGTTGTGCTTTTCATCCGATAATTCTCGTGAAAATTGTTTTACCACATTAATTAATTCAGTTACGACGGGAGCTGTAATTTCAATTTCAAGGTTGAATTTTTCTTCATCGGCGGTACTGTATTTTAAAAGGTCTTTTTTTATTATATCCTTATATTCATCTCTTACGGTTTTTATGGCTTCTTTTTCAAAGCTTTCGCCCTTAATTGCAGGTGCTCTGGTAAAGCTTATATTATTAATCGCCTGCATTGTGTTTACCCAATTACCGCTTTCAGCATATTTTAAAGCCTTTGTAAACATATTTTTTTCATCTGATAAAAGCGTGGAATATTTTGCAAAAATATCAACATTATTTTCAGCTGTTTTCAAAGCTTTTTCACAGTCGGAAATACAATAATTCAGAGCCTCGCAGATATAATTCAATATTTCCTGTTTATAAATATCGCCGTCAGAATACAATTCAATAATTGTGTCAAGATATTTTTCAGGGAAAGGATATGACTGGGCAATCTCATATAATTTTAAAACATAATCCGCCAAATTTGTATCGGAATTATTTTGAGAAATAAGGGCTTCCGTAAGATTTATAAAATCAGGATTTTCACTTTTATATAAATCTTCTAAAACGCTGTCAAGTACCTGCTTCAACAGATTTTTATTTTCATTGTCATTTAGTAATCTGAAATCATGGCTCACATTTGCATCGGAAAAGTTTTCCCTTACCAGGTCAACGCAAAAGCTGTCGATTGTGCATATTTTAGCATAAGGCAACAGCATTTGCTGTTTTTGCAAATTAAAATCATTTGGGTATTCTTTGATTTTCTCAGCTAATTTTTTGCCGATTTTTTCACGCATCTGTGCGGCGGCAGGCTTAGTAAAGGTAACTATCAAAAGCTCGTCAATGTTACATGGATTTTCAATATCAGTAATTCTTTGAAACACCCTTTCGACAAGCACCGCAGTTTTTCCAGAACCTGCGGCGGCTGATACCAACACCGTTCCTTTTCTTGCTTCAATAGCATTTTTCTGCTGTTCAGTCCACATCATCGGTATCACCACCTAACATTTTTTCAACCTCGTCTGTTTTAAATGAGTTTATTTCCCTTACCTCGTCCGTTACGGTGTGTCCGCAAACAGAACGGTAATCACAGTATTCACAGGTTTTATCATAGTTTTTACCGTTTACGGGTACTGCCGGTATTTTTCCCGACTGCAAACCGGTTGCAATATCATATAAAATTCCGTCAAGCTTTTTAGTGAGCTTTCCGAAGGTTTCAGCCGAAATAAGCTGACCCGTTAAGTCACCGTTTTTGCTTATTTTTATTGGAATAAATTCACCGCTTAAATCATTTTCCATAGCCTGAATAACTGCTGAATTATTGAGCAGTAAGCCATTCATCCTGTTGTCTTTCTTTTTTAAATTTTCAATACTGTCATCCGCATTTTCAGCTTTCGGAATACTCACCCTTGCCGGATAATAAAGTATACCGCAGGGCTTTATATCTTCATAAATATCAGAACCGTTCTTTTCGATTGCGAACAAATACAAAAGCATCTGCATATTAAGCCCGTATAAAACATCGGACAAATTAAAATCCTTTGTACCTGTTTTGTAATCAACGACACGAATATATTTTTCGCCGTCATTTTCATACATATCCACCCTGTCAACCGTGCCGGTAAGCTTTAATTTGCCGCCGTTTTCAAGCAGAATTTCGTATGGCTTTACTATACCGTCATTGGAGATTCTAACTTCAAAACCAACCGGCTCAAAATCGGATTTTGAAAACTCTTTTTGTATTCTTTTTAACAGTATGAGGGCAATCTTTTTATACCTGTTATACAGATATTGGAATCTTTTCGGGTTTTCCTCTCCGCCCATTCTTGAAATTAAATATTCATCTGTAATATTATTTATTATTTCCGTTAAATCATTTTCGGATAGTTTTACAAATTCTTGTATTGAGTATTGTTTCAAAGCTTCTTCAAAAATATGATGTATTAATATACCCCTTTGCAACGGGTCAAGCTCCGCCGGTTTCCTTAGCTTTGCCCTTAAACCGTATTCCATAAAATATCGGAACGGGCATTGTGAATATGTTTCACATTTAGAAGCGGACATATATAAATTTTTACCGAAAAGCTCTGTTGCAGTTTCCTGATTTTCAATTTTGAAATCAAGATTTTTATCTGTATTCTGTAAAAAAACAAGCTTTTTACCGTAATCATTTTTATTTTCAAAGGCTTTCTTTAATGTAACAGACAATGTGCTGTTTTCGTTTACTGTTTCAGCCGCCAGTTCAAAAGCAGGCTTAATACCTTCACAGAAATCAAGGCAATTAACTGACGGTGCGGATATTCTTTTCGTATTGGGTAAAACCTTTTCAAGCTGAGAAACAATTTCGGAAGCGGTCATAACTTCACCGCTGATATTTTGTCTTGAATAGCCCACAAACAGCTTATCGGTTGCACAACAACAGGCATAATAAGAAAAAAATCTTTCCGCTTTTCTGTAAATTTCCCTGTCACCGCCGATTTTATATCCCAACTCTTTTATTTGTTGTTTATCTTTCTCAGAAAACAGAGAATTGAAGCTTCCGCGCATCGGGAATATACCGTCATTTGCACCTAAAATAAATGTGGCTCTCGGTGCATCAATTCTTATTCTTGCGGCATCACCGACGGAAACCTCGTCAAGTCCTTTGGGAATATTTCCCATATCAATATTTTTTACAGCCGCGGTAAACAGCTCATAAACCCTCTTTTTTGTGAGTCTTGTATTATCCAAAACCAAGGCGAAGTCATCAATTATCCTGATTAACTCATCCCATATTCTTGCCTGATTGTGGGCGGTAAATTCATCCCCGTTATATTCAAGCGAAATTGCAAGGCTTTTTAAATTCTCAGCGGCATTGACATCCTGTAACAATTTAAAAATACCGTAAGCAGCAGTTTTCCCCGTAGGATTTTTAAGTGTTTCAAACAAATTCGTAAGCGGTTTTATTGCCTTTTCTCTGATATTATTTATCCTGTTGAGCTTTTCAATATCCCGTTCTGAAAATTCATTACCGTAACCCTCGGGATGCATTGTAAACGGTGTTTTAAAACGACTGCCGCTTATTTTCCACATCAATATATAATTTTCAAATTCAGATATGCCGTCAACGGAAATTCCCGTGAGTCCTGTTTTCAGATAACTCATTACACCGTCAACCGTAAGAGAATTTGCACACATATACAAAGCGGAATTTACAAGCTGAATCAGAGGCTGATTGAAAATCGAGACCCTCGCATCTCTGAAATGAGGTATATCGTATTTTGAAAGCTGGTATTCCATTTCTTCACCGTAGGCATCTAAATCTCTGGTGATTATCGCAATATCCCTGCAACGGTAATTTTCAAGCCTTAATAATTTTTTAATTTCCTGTGCAACTGCTTCACATTCCGAACGGATGTCGGCGGCTTCACATATTGTTACAGCTTCAATATCATTTTCATATTGCAGTTCATTGGCTCTGTACATATTTTCTTCTACTGCTCTTAGCTCAGGATAACGGTAAAAGCTTTTTTTGTCACAGCATATCGGTTCGGATATTTTAACAGAGGATTTTTTTGCAATATCCATAATCTCGGAAACAGATTCCTTTGAATATGCAAACGGACCGAAATCGTCAGCTTTTTTAAAAATCTCATCAGTTGTCATTGTTATTGTCAGGTTATCAGCCTGTTCGAGTATTTTTTCAATAATTTTTAATTCCTGACCCGAAAAACTATGGAATGCATCAATATATACCTCCGTTTCGGAAAACAGAGATTTTTTCTTTAACTCCTCATATAAATCATCAAGGTCACTGCTGTTATCAATATAATTATCGGCAATTAGTGCTTCATAAGTTGCAAGAATATCCGAGGTTTCATTAAGCTTATCTTTTAAAATACCCGTTGTACGCATACCGAGTGTTTTTAGTTCATCGGGAGTGACGGAAGCCTTTTTTAAATCGGCAGAAAGCTTCAGCATATCCTCAACGATAGAAAGATTTTTGTTATGCCCTTTAAACACCGTGAGCTTATCAATATTTGCATCTACGGCAATATTCATAAGCATTGTTTTTGATCCCTCATTTAATTTTCTGCCTGTTGATTTTTTTCGGTTATTGGAAGCAAATCTCGTAAAGCTTGTTATATTTATTCTGTCAAACAAGGTGGGGTGAATTATATTCAAAAGTGCCTTTTCAGTAGCAAATGTATACTGCTCCGGTACAATAAGAATTATATTTCCCGCACCTTTTTTAATTTTTTCGGAAATTTCATTGTAGATATATCCTGTTTTACCGCTTCCTATTCTGCCGTAAACAAACCGTAACAAAAAATCACCTCTGTGTTCTCTTGAATTTTTATTGATTATATTGTAAAATATACTATGTACCAAATTTAGGAGATAAGCTATGAAAAAAGATTTAATTATAAAAAAAGCATCGCAAACCGTACCGTCACAAAGACAGCTTGACTATCAAAACCTTGAATTATCCGCTATGATTTACCTCGGTATGGGTTCATATTCCAATTTAGGAGATGCCACCGGCACCGAAACTCCAAGAAGATTTAATCCGTCTATGTTCGATTCCGACCAATGGTGCAAAGAATTAAGCGAAGCAGGCTTTAAGGGTGTTATTCTCCCTGCAAAATATTATGACGGCTTCTGCTTATGGCCCAGCAAATTCACCGACTATACAGTAGAACATTCCGATTGGCGTGAAGGCAAAGGTGATGTGGTATTTGAAGTAAAACAATCCTGTGAAAAATATAACCTTAAATTCGGCTTACTCTATTCCCTGTTTGATAAGCACGAGGAGCAGTTCGGAAAGGACAGAGATTATACCGAATATGTTAAAAATCAGCTTACCGAATTGCTTACAAATTACGGGGATATTTATTATATTTCCCTTGATGACGCAATTTTTGAGCAGGACAAGGCTTTGTACAATATGGAAGCATTTACAGAGCTTATCAGAAAATTACAGCCGAATTGCGTTATAGGCGGTTG
>JAZUIT010000221.1:0-2067 GCA_045642385.1 Acutalibacteraceae bacterium | reverse complement strand
TCGTGTAAGTAACTTTTCAGTAAAAACGCTTTGCGTAAGTAGTCATTTTTGAACGAAAATCATCGTCCCCAAAAATCCCACTATGCCGAAAAACCTTTATATATAGGCATTTAATGATGATTGGAAATCGTGTAACAGCCTAAAACTGTTCGAGGGTTCGAATCCCTTGCTCTCCGCCATTATGAGTGTTGATAACGGATTTGAGTTATCAGCACTCGTATTCTTTTGTGAGTGAAGTTTTTATCTTTGGAGCAGGTTTTCACCTGCTCCGTATTTTGTTTTATGCGGGTTCTTTTTCATGCAATGCTTTGGGAATATACTCGACCGCAACACCCTGTCTTGTGTCAGCCACATAATTTTCATGAGTAAACCTGTCGGGAATTTCAATATACCCCACAAATCGGTAGTAAATAACTACCCGCTGTGTTCTGTTTTTTCCTTTACCCTCGGTTTCATAAACATCAATGTGGTCAATCAGCTCCTGCAAAATCGGTGCTGTCAGCGTTTCCATTTCCATAAACTTGCGTACAGCCTTTATGAAACATTCCTTGTTGTATTCCGCTTTATTTATTTCACTGAGCTTTGTGCGAATCTCTTGTATTTTGTTTTTTAATTCAAGGCGTTCAACTTCATATTTGTGCGAAAGCTCCATAAACCATTCGTCGGATATTTCACCTGATTCGTTCTTTTCAAAGGTTTTCATATAAAGCCGTGAAACCGTTTCGTTTCTTGAAATAGCTTTTTGCAGTTCTGATTCAAGATATTTCTTTTCGGCAACCGTATTCGCACTTGTTTTTTCATACAGAAGTTCAGCAAATTCATCTTCATCATTCAACAAAAATTCAGACATCATTTTAAGTTCTGCTGTTACTACCTGCTCAATGGCATCAGTCCTGATATAATGTCGACCCGGTCCACAGCTTCCTCTGTAATCAACCTTTGAGTTTGAACAGCAAAAATAGTGTATATCTTTGTTGCGTGGATTTACATGTGCCCACAGCTTATGATGACAGTCTGCACAGTAAAGTAAATCACAGAACATACTCTTTTCACCGTTTTCTTTTTTAGGTGCTCTGCGTTTTGTTGATGAAATTTTCTTTTGCACCGCCTCAAATGTTTCACGGTCAATTATTGCTTCATTAACGTTTTTAAAAATCATCCAGTTTTTTCTGTCGTTGGGTATTCTCCTCTTGTCTTTGAAGCTTTTTGAGTATGTTCGGAAATTGATTATATCACCGCAGTATTCCTGATTTGATAATATTTTATTTACGGTTGACGGAAGCCATTTGTATGGGTCTTGGTAATTTTTCTTTCCGCCTCTGCTCATTCCTTTACTCTGCCAGTATGTTTGCGGTATAAGCACTTTGTTTTCCTGAAGAATACGGGAAATCTTCTCATTGCCTTTTCCTTCAATACACATTTTGAAAATGCTTTGTACCACATTTGCCGCTTCACGGTCAACAATCCACTTTTTCCTGTCCGTCGGACTTTCAATATAACCGTAAGGCGGTTTTGAGAGCGGTTCACCCGAATTGCCTCTGATGCGGTATGAAGAACGCACTTTCTTTGAAATATCCCGTGCATACATCTCATTCAGAATATTCTTAAAAGGTGCTATTTCACTTTCGCCCTCATCACTGTCAATTCCGTCGGTAACAGCAATAAATCTGACATTCATTTCGGGGAAATATCTGTCTGTATAATTACCTACAGAAACATAATCTCGCCCAAGTCTTGAAAGATCTTTGACAAGAATTGTTCTTACATATCCCGTTTCAATATCGTCAATCATCTGCTGAAAACCCGGTCGGTTGAAGTTTGTACCTGTGTACTAATTTGTCATAATCCATAAAATTTTTCTCCTTTATATTATTGGGTTTCAGGAGCAATTTACCCCTGACGAGTGTATTTGTGTGGTAACAAATACGATGCTTGATAAGACAATACCACTATGTTTTACCGACCGAAAAAAGAACAGATAAAGGCTTTTTCTGAATTTAATAAAATTGTTTTTCTTTTTCTCGGCAAGGTGTATATATTGTTTTTAATCACTTCCGATATTCTGAT
>JAZUIT010000220.1:0-3498 GCA_045642385.1 Acutalibacteraceae bacterium | reverse complement strand
CCCAAGTACCTTATATTTTTCAAAGCAAAGGATTCCGATGCCTTGACGGCTGCTTTTAAGGATTACACGCAGTCAGAGGATAGAAAGCAGAAGCGCAGGGAGTCTGTTCTTGAAAAGCTTCATAAGGCAAAAAGCTTTATTAAGGAAATGCCGACAAAAGTTAAGCATAAGGAGCTTGACCGATAATTTAATTTATCGGTTTCTTATCAATTTATGATTGAAAAGTCGAACTTGACAAGGTATTATGCTTTTGAATTTAACATTTCGCAAACAGCATCGCTGAAGAAAAATTACTGTAAAGCCAAAAATACTCATTGATTTTTTGCTTGATATGAGGTAAAATATAAGTGAAGAAAATTGCCGCATTTGTTAAAAAAATTCAATGAGGTGTTTGGAATATGGAAATAGAAAGAAAGCATTACCTTCAGCAGTTGATAAACAAGAAAAACGATGATATGGTAAAGGTCGTTACCGGTATTCGCAGATGCGGTAAATCATATCTTCTGGATCCTTTGTTCAAAAAGCATTTGCTGAATGAAGGTGTGCCTGCCGATCACATATTAAAAATCGAGTTGGACCGTGCCATCAACAGAAAATATCACAATAATGCAGAGCTGTTGGAAAAGGATATATTATCTTTGATTAAGGACAGCGCTCCGTACTATTTGATTTTAGATGAGATACAGCTTGTTGACGGATTTGAATTTGTTGTAAGCGGATTGCTGCACGAGCCGAATGTTGATATTTATATAACCGGAAGCAATTCAAAATTTCTGTCCACCGACATCATTACCGAATTCAGAGGACGAGGTGAACAAATCCATGTTAATCCGCTTTCTTTTTCGGAATTTTACGGAGCTGTAGGTCTGGAAAAAGCAGAAGCATGGAACGAATATCTTACTTACGGAGGAATGCCTCTTATAGTTTCCAAAAAGAGTGACAACGAAAAATCTGCCTATCTGAAGGATTTGTTTGAACAGACCTATTTTCGGGACATTACCGAGCGTCACGGAATCAAGCGACCTGATGTTATGGATACCATTATCAACATTCTTGCATCTTCTGTCGGTTCATTAACGAATCCGCAGAAAATATATGATACCTTCAAAAGTAACGGCGAAAAGGAATTATCGTTGAACACGGTAAACTCATACCTTTCATTTGCAGAAGATTCTTTCATAGTAAAAAAAGCTCTTCGCTATGATATAAAGGGAAGAAAGTATATAAATACTCCGCAAAAATACTATTTTTCCGATTTGGGTCTGAGAAATGCACGGCTTAATTTCAGACAGCAGGAAGAATCCCACCTGATGGAAAACGCTATTTACAACGAACTTGTTATGAGGGGATATAATGTTGATGTAGGCGTTGTTGAAATCAGGGAAAAAAATAAAAAAATCCAAACAGAAGTGGATTTTGTATGCAATCTCGGCGGAAACAGATGTTATATACAATCTGCATTGAATCTGTCTTCACCGGAGAAAACCGTACAGGAATCACGCTCTTTGAATCATATTCCGGACAGCTTCAGGAAAATAATTGTGGTAAAAGACAATATTAAACCTTGGAGGACGGAAGACGGAATACTTGTTCTCGGGATTATCCGATTCCTTTTGGATGAAGAAGCAATTAATATGTAAAATCTTTTTTGTAACAAAACCAATATTCATTTCATAAGGAGCTTGACCGATAATACTATCTCTTGTACTGACAATTATGTATGTTGCTTTCCTCTTATGGATGTAATGTGAAAATTATGCGGATTGCCGCACTTTTTTCGGTTAGAGCGTTGATTTTTACGAGAAACTATCTCGGATATTTTTCTGATGCATTTTTACTTCAAGAATCTTACCGGAGGTGGATATGTTGGAATAAGTAAAACAACAATCAAAAAAACTTTAGTTCCGAATATTCCGTATTTTATAATTGCTCTGTTCGCAACTAAAATCGGTCAGGCAATAAGGCTCACACCCGGAACGGATTTTGCAGGAAAAGCTCTCCACATAATGGAGGGCTTTTCTTTTGCCTTTCGGAATATGACTCCGAGCTTTAATTTGTTTGATGTTTTTGTCGGTTTTATTATTGCCGGCGCAATAAGATTAGCGGTATATATCAAAGGCAGAAACGCAAAGAAATTCAGAAAGAATGAGGAATACGGCTCTGCCCGTTGGGGAACGGCGGAGGATATTCGCCCTTTTGTTGACCCTGTGTTCAAAAACAATGTTATTCTTACGCAGTCGGAAAGACTTATGATAAGCAACCGTCCGAAAAATCCGAAAGATGCACGGAATAAAAATGTGCTTATTATCGGCGGTTCAGGTTCGGGCAAGACAAGATTTTGGATTAAACCCAATCTTATGCAGCTTTGCGTAAATGGATATCCGGAATATGTATTTTCCCCGATACTGTAGGGAACGGTCTTGACCGTTCCCTACGGTGGATTTTCATTATGATTGCGGAATGTTTTCCATACGGTGTTTTTTCTTGTAAATTACGAGTGCCGCAGCGCCGGCAACTGCAACAACTGCAACGGCAATGATAATCCAAACATTACCGTCCGAGAGTACCGAGCCTTCGGCAGGAGCCGTTTCAACGATTTTTGCTCTGAAGTAACCTTGTGCCGGAAGCTCTCCGTCCAGTTTCACTTCTATATCCGCTCCCGCCCTATCAATGATGACTTTCCCTTTGACATCGGGAAGAGCAGTCCACGGTCCGGCAGGCGAATCCGAACGCTCGATATTAACGGTCACCTCGGCGCCTTTTTTTACGGTGACATTGAAAAAGTTTGCGACAGGGTCTACATTTGCCGTGGCTTCGGCTACGACTTTCAGCAGAACTCTGTTTTGTGCAATATCTACGCTGACTCCGACGATGGTAAGCGTTTCCGAATGAACCTCTGAATTTATTATAAATCCGTCGGCTGAGGACTTCACCGCAAATGCCGACACGGCAAACACGGACAGCATCGTAGCAAGCATAAGCACCGCCATAATTAAACTTGCAAATTTTTTCATTGTGATTTCTCCCTATTGTGAAATGTGCGTTTCGGAACGGTCAAGACCGTTCCCTGCAATTTGCCTTCGTTTGTTTATACGAACGAAATTGAAAAAAGGCTATAGCTTTTTTGAAAAATTATCAAAAATCGGTTAGCTCACAAATATACAGATAAAGTACAGTATATTTGTGAGCTGTTTGTAAAGATAAATAATTCCTAAAAAATGATGTCACGCTGCAATTGGTGCAGTGTTGTCTTAAAAACTGAGCGAAATTGAATATTCATCGTTTTCATAGAATCTGACAAGGAGCTTTTTTTGCGTGCAGTTGACAACAACCGTAAATACGGACTCCCAGTATTCGCCCAAATCCATCAGCTCCTGTCTCGAAAGAGAATGCACATAAGCACCGATATCGGAGATGAGGTTGTGAATAATTTCTTCTTTTTCCGGAAGCATCAGGTAATCATATGTGAGTCCATCGCCGACCCATTCGGATCTTGAG
>JAZUIT010000219.1:0-4908 GCA_045642385.1 Acutalibacteraceae bacterium | reverse complement strand
AGGACTAATATTAATAAAAAGTAATATTCCATAGCATCACCCCCTTGTTATCAAGAGGGCAAATGCCCTCTTTTAAATGAGGGCTAACCGTTTATCAAAAAATTGAAAAAATTAAAGCTGAAAAAATCTTGTCGCCGTGCCTGTTTACAATACAAAATATTTATCTTCCGCCCATTTTGCCGGGTTGTGTTCAATATATTCACATATCCGCAAATAATCCTTTTCATCACGGATAATATGATCATAAAAAGATTTTTGCCAAATAGGAATACCGACTTGCTTGGTAATACTTCCCTTGAATTGCTTGATAACTCGGGAAATCGTAGGGGCGAACTGTGTTCGCCCGTCAATCCTTAAAATCAAATGCAAATGATTCGGCATAATGACATATCGGTCAACTGATACAGTTTGATATGTTTTGTCCAGTATATCAATATTATTTTTTATAATTTGTCCGATTTTTGATAACATTATTTGCGGGCGAACACAGTTCGCCCCTACGATACTGCATAATATTTTTTGTTTTTCAGCCGTGCATATCGTTATAAAATAACACCCTGCTGCCGAATAATCAAAATCACTTAAACGGTTTGCTTTTCGCTTTTGCAATGCCATATTATCATTTGATTATTCAATAGTAAGTATCTCGGAAAAACCGGTAATTTCAAATACCTCGTCAATAGTATCATTAACATTTTTGATTACCATTGAACCCTGTTTATTCATAATTTTCTGAGCGGCAAGAAGTACACGAAGTCCGGCAGAAGATATGTATTCCAAGTTTACAAAATCAAATGTTAAATCCGAAACGCCTTGAAGTGCAGTTACTTCCTTTTCAAGCTCGGGAGCGGTTGAGGTATCAAGTCTGCCTGTAAGTTTAATTAAAAGTTTTTCACCGTCAGCTGTTTTTTCAATAGTCATAACAAAATCTCCTTAAAATTTTTTAATTAAGATAAGTATATTTTCGTTGTCATTGTACCATAACATTTATTATTTTTCAAGAGTTACAGGTTCATTTCCGAATAACTTTTGTAAAGATTGAAATAAATTCCTTTTTTTGCCATAAGCTCCTCGTGTGTGCCTTTTTCTTCAATACCGTTTTTGGTAAGAACTAAAATAATTGTGGCGCCCTTTATGGTGGTAAGTCTGTGAGCTATGGTAAATGTTGTTCTGCCCTTTGATAATCTTTCAAGTGACTGCTGAACAATTCTTTCATTTTCGTTATCAAGTGCGGAGGTAGCTTCATCTAAAATCATAATCGGCGGATTCTTCAAAAATGCTCTTGCAATGCTTATGCGTTGCTTTTGACCGCCGGAAAGCTTGACACCGCGTTCACCTACATAAGTATCATATCCGTTTTGAAGCTCCATAATAAAATTGTGAGCGCCTGCCTGTTTAGCAGCTTCAATAATTTCATCAAGTGAAGCACCGGGTTTTCCGTATTCTATATTTTCACGAACTGTACCGGAGAACAGATATACATCCTGCTGAACAAAGCCGATATTAGTACGCAGTGAAGATAATTTAATATTTTTAATATCCTGACCGTCAAGCAAAATCCTGCCGTCGTTAACATTATAAAATCTCGGAATAAGATTGCAAAGTGTTGTTTTACCGCCGCCGGAGGGACCTACCAAAGCGACATTTTCACCGGCTTTAACCGAAAAACTTATATCGGAAAGTATCTCTCTGCCCTCATCGGTGTATTTGAATTTAACATTTTCAAAATTAATATCGCCCTTAACTTCCGTAATTTCCACGGCATCCGGCTCGTCAAAAATTTCAATATCCGCATCCATAATTTCAAAAAATCTTTCAATACCCGTTACACCCTGTTGGAATTGCTCGGTAAACTGTACAAGGCGATGAATTGATTCGATAAGTGTATTTACATAGAGAAGATACGCAACTAAATCGGAAGCGGAAATTGTGCCTTTCATCATATAATAAGCACCGAACATTACAACCAAAATATACATAATGCCGTCAAACATTTTGTTTGAAGCTTCAAAACCGCCCATTATGTAATATGTACGCTTTTTTATATTATAGAAAATCTTGTTGCCTTTTTCGAATTTTTCCTGTTCAATACCTTCGTTTGCAAAGGATTTTACAACCCTGACACCCAACATACTGTCCTCAACCTGTGCATTTATTTCACCGGTCTGAACTCTTCTTTCGCGGAAAGCGGCACGCATTTTGTGGTTGAAAATTCTTGTAACAACAAGCATAACAGGCACAACCGAAAAGATAATCAATGTAAGCTTTACGCTTGTGCCGCAAAGAATAATAAATGAACCGATAAGCTTTATACCGGCAATGAAAAATTCTTCGGGACAGTGGTGGGAAAATTCCGTAATTTCAAATAAATCGCTGGTAATTCTTGACATAATCTGACCGACTTTTGTATTGTCGTAAAAATTAAAGGAAAGCTTCTGTAAGTGGTTGAACATATCGGAACGCATATCCGTTTCAATTCTTGTACCCATAATATGTCCGATGGATGCCATAAAAAAGCTGGCACAGGCATCAACAATACGCATAAAAATATACGCACCGCCCACTTTTAAAATAAGCTCAATGGTTAAAGATTCGGGGTTGTTGATACCTATATCGGTAAGATATCTCACAATTAAAGGTAACACAAGGGCACAGACGGTAGTCAGTGCGGCACAGAACAAGTCAAGTATCAGAATACCTGTATATTTTTTACAATAGGGCAGAAAACGCCTTATCAATCCTTTTTTTGTCTTTTTCATTTTCACCACTCCAAAATTTACAACAGTTACATTTTACCATAAAAGTAAAATCATAACAAGTATTTCTTGACAATATTATGTAAAAATGATACACTTAACTGAAAACGGAGGTGTGTATATGAATGATTTTACACAGGACAGAATAAGAGTATTATTACAGAAATTAGAATCATTGATTGTTAAGGAAAGAATCAGAATAAGCGGTTTTAAGTATAAGGAAACCGAATATAAAAAGGATAATTCTTTACCGGAAATTGATGACAGCTTCAGAGTTTTCGGTGACAGTGAACGCTGGGGAAAACAGAAGGATACCCACGCATGGTTTTATAATAAAATTACCGTTCCCGAAAGATTAAGGGGAGAGGAAATAAGATTTACAATTTATTCCTATAAACCGTGCTGGGATGCCACAAATCCTCAGTTTATAGCCTATGTAAACGGTGAAATGGTACAGGGAATGGATGTAAATCACCGTGAAATAAGATTAAAAGAACCCGGAGAATATGAACTTTATCTCTATGCGTATTCCGGTATGGAGGGCGAATACAGCGAGTTTTTAACCGGACTTGATATAATTGATACCGATGTTGAAAAGCTTTACTATGACATTTTTGTTCCGTCACGGATTTTACTGTACAGTGACGATAATACAAGAGAGTATGAAGAAATTAAAGCTTATATAAATAACGCATTAAATCTTCTTGATTTCAGAGATGTAAAGTCAGAGCTCTTTACAGACTCGGTTAAGGCGGCAAGTGATTATCTTTACAGGGAATTTTACGGAAAATACTGCGGAGAACAGAATACCGATGTTGTTTGTATAGGTCACACACATATTGATGTGGCATGGCTTTGGACTTTGGCTCAGACAAGAGAAAAGGTTCAAAGGTCATTTTCGACCGTGTTGCAGTTAATGGAAGAATTTCCGGAATATAAGTTTATGTCATCTCAGGCACAGCTTTATAAGTATCTGAAAATTGAAGCTCCCGAAATTTATGAAAAAGTCAAGGAAATGGTTAAGCAAGGACGCTGGGAAGTTGAAGGTGCTATGTGGGTTGAGGCTGACTGTAACCTTACCTCAGGTGAAAGCCTTGTCCGTCAGGTTATGTTCGGTAAGAGATTTTTCAAAGAGGAATTTGATGTTGACAACAAAGTACTGTGGCTTCCGGATGTTTTCGGTTACAGTGCCGCATTACCTCAGATTTTGAAAAAAAGCGGTGTTGATACATTTTTAACATCAAAAATAAGCTGGAACGAGAGCAATACTTTGCCTTATGATGTTTTTTATTGGAGAGGTATTGACGGGACTGAGATATTCTCATATTTCCTTACTGCACAAGATAAGGTAAAAGGTGAAAAGCCTAAAAACTATTCAACCTATGTGGGTACTATGACACCTCAGGAGGTCGCAGGAACTTACGACAGAATGCATCAGAAGGATATTACCGATAAAGCCTTGCTTACATTCGGATTTGGTGACGGCGGTGGCGGTCCGACAAGGCATATGCTGAATATGCAGAGGAGAACTTCGTTCGGGATTCCCGGTTGTCCCAAAACCCGCATTGACAAGGCAGGAGAATTTTTAGCAGATTTATCAAAAATTGCTATGAACAATCCCAAAACTCCCACATGGGTGGGTGAGCTGTACCTCGAATTTCACAGGGGTACATACACTTCAAATGCAAAAAATAAGCTTAATAACAGAAAAAGTGAGTTGAGCTATCAGAATACTGAATTGCTTTGCTCAATGGATGAAGCGTTGCTGGGTAATACATATCCTCAGGAAGTAATTAACGATGCATGGGAAACGATACTTATCAATCAGTTCCATGACATTATTCCCGGTTCATCTATAAAACAGGTTTACGACGAATGTGATATAGACTATGCGAAGGTTTTAGGTCTTTCCGCTGATTTGAATAAAAAAGTGTTTGAAAATTTTGCTTCTAATCTCAACACAAAAGGCGGCACACTTGTTTTCAATCCTCAGTCATGGATAAACAGCTCCGTAGTTGATGTTGACGGTAAGAAAGTGTTCGTGGAGAATATTCCGGCAAAGGGTTATAAGGTTGTGGAAATTAAACCTCAGGTTACAAAGGTTTTCGATTCCGATACAAAGCATGAAAATGATTACTTTGTTATAGAAATT
>JAZUIT010000218.1:0-6032 GCA_045642385.1 Acutalibacteraceae bacterium | reverse complement strand
ACCCGCTTACAATAGGTATTCCCACAAATGACGATTTTGATTTTGTCATTGACTGCGCAACTTCTATTACACAGAACGGTAAAATTGAATATTACGAAAGAATAGACGAGAATGTTCACCCCGGCACAATTGTTGATACTGACGGTAATGCTGTTGAGGGTGATGCAGGAGTTGCATTGAAAAAAATCCGTAACGGTACAGCCGCATTGACAACCTTGGGCGGTATCGGTGATGCAGTGGGCGGTTACAAGGGCTTCGGTTATGCTATGGTTGTCGAGCTTCTTTCCTCTGTTTTACAGGACGGTATTTACGGCAAGGCGCTTAACGGCAAAAATGAAAAGGGTGAAACAGTACCCTATCATTTGGGACATTTCTTTATTGCTATTGATACAAACCATTTTTTGGGTGAAGAGCTTTGCAGAGCTAAGAGCAGTGAAATTTTAAAGACTATCCGTGAATCCAAAAAAGCTCCCGGTCATGACAGAATTTTCACAGCAGGCGAAAAAGAATGGGAAGTATGGTTAAGCCGTAAGGATTCCGGTGTTCCCATTAATGAGTCTGTTCAAAAGGAAATTTCACAGATAAGAGATGAACTCGGACTTACTGAATATGTGTTCCCGTGGGATTAATTGTTAAAACGAGGTAAATTTATGGATTACGCAAAGGAATCTTTAAGACTGCATTATGAATGGCGTGGTAAGATTGAAATGACTGCCAGAGCAAAGGTTGATACAAAAGAAAAGCTTTCCTTAGCCTACACTCCCGGTGTTGCACAACCATGCCTTGAAATTCAAAAGGATATTAACAAAAGCTACGAGCTTACACGCCGTTGGAATACCGTTGCTGTTGTTACGGACGGTACTGCGGTTTTAGGTTTGGGTGACATAGGCCCCGAAGCCGGTATGCCGGTTATGGAGGGCAAATGTGTACTTTTTAAAGAGTTCGGAGGCATTGATGCGTTCCCCCTATGTGTTCGTTCAAAAGATGTTGACGAAATTGTAAACACAATTGCTTTGATTTCAGGGAGCTTCGGCGGTGTAAATCTTGAAGATATTTCTGCTCCCCGTTGTTTTGAGATAGAAAGAAAATTAAAAGAAAAAACAGATATTCCCGTTTTTCACGATGACCAGCACGGTACGGCTGTCGTATGCACTGCCGCAGTTATTAATGCTTTAAAGGTTGTTGGCAAAAAACTTTCCGACTGCAATGTTGTATTCAGCGGTTCGGGTGCCGCCGGTGTGGCTATCGCAAAGCTTTTTAAAAGTATGGGAGTCAGGGATATTGTTATGTGTGACCGTAAAGGTATTATCTGTAAAACAAATGAGGGTATGACACCTGCAAAACAGGAAATTGCAGAATTTACAAATAAAGATTTAAGAACAGGTACACTTGCAGATGCTATGGTTGGCGCTGATATTTTTGTCGGTGTTTCCGCTCCCGGAATTGTTACGGAGGAAATGGTAAGTTCCATGGCTGAAAACGCTATTGTTATGCCTATGGCTAACCCGGTTCCCGAAATTCTCCCCGACCTTGCAATTAAAGCCGGTGCAAAGGTTGTAGGTACGGGCAGAAGCGATTATCCGAATCAGATTAATAATGTTTTGGCTTTCCCCGGAATTTTCAGAGGTGCTTTGGATGTCCGTGCCTCCGACATCAACGAGGAAATGAAAATTGCCGCCGCAAAAGCTATTGCTTCTCTTGTTTCCGACGAGGAATTATCCCCGGATTACATTCTCCCCAAGGCTTTTGACGAAAGAGTCGGTCCGACAGTTGCAAAAGCAGTTGCCGATGCCGCAAGAAAAACCGGTGTCGCACGCATATAATTTCATTATATAAAAATTACCGACAGGTCGCAAAACCTGTCGGCTTTTATATTTTCAGATATTAATTTCCAATTCAACCGGACAATGATCCGAGCCGAAAATTTCCGTATGAATTTTTGCATCAACAATATTTTCACGGATAGAATTTGAAACAACAAAATAATCTATACGCCAGCCGACATTCTTTTCTCTCGCCTTAAACCTATATGACCACCAACTGTATGCACCTTCAATATCAGGGTACAAATATCTGAATGTGTCGGTAAATCCTGCTGCCAAAAGTTCGGTAAATTTACCTCTTTCTTCATCGGAAAATCCGGGATTGCCGTGATTGGTTTTAGGATTTTTTAAATCAATTTCATTGTGAGCAACATTCAAATCACCGCAGAAAATCACAGGTTTTGTTTTATTTAATTCGCACACATACTCTCTGAAAGCATCTTCCCACTTTATTCTGAAATCAATTCTTGCAAGTCCGTCCTGTGCGTTGGGAACATACTCCGTAATAAAATAAAATTTTTCAAATTCAAGGGTTATAAGCCTACCCTCAAAGTCAAGCTCCGGATTACCTACACCGTAGGTTACATTTATCGGTTTCTGCTTTGTAAAAATGGCAGTTCCGGAATAACCTTTCCTTTCGGCATAGCTCCAATACTGATGATATCCGTCCAAATTAAGTTCAAGCTGACCTTCCTGCATTTTTGTTTCCTGTAAGCAGAATATGTCTGCATCAAGCTCTTTGAAAACATCCTCAAAGCCTTTTTTTACACAGGCTCTTATTCCGTTTACATTCCATGAAATAAATCTCATATTTTACAACCCTTTCCATATATATAACATTGACAAATATGTGTTAAAATGTCAGAATGATTTCAAGGGACATTTTACCATATTTTTTTAAAAAAGTGAATATATTTTTTCTTGACAAAGATGTTTTTTTGTTGTAAACTATGATTATCGACAAAGTTTTAATTTTAAGGAGTAATTGTTATGAGAGCAAATATGAAAAAGTTGTTGGCAGTTTTAATGGCACTGACAGTTGTTTTGTCATTCGCTGCATGCGGAAAGACTGAAAAACCCGAAACAAAGGAAAGTACAACTATTTCTGAGGATGCAGACGCAACGACTGACAACGGTGAAGAAGTTAACGCCGAAGCCGACGATGAAGAAGATGTTGAAGACAATAAAACAGACTCTGCAAAGAAAACCACAAAGAAATCTACCGGCAAAACAACAAAGTCATCCGCTAAAACAACTACTAAAAAGAGCGGAAGCAAAACCACTAAGAAAGACGGTAAAAAAACCACTAAGAGTGGCAGTAAAAAGACCACCAAGAGTGACAGCAAAAAAACTACAAAAAGTGACGGCAAAAAGACTACCAAAGCAAATAAAATGTCACAAGCTGAAATCTTAAAGCTTTATGCAACTGCTACCGAAAAGGCGCAGATGGCTAAATCTTTTAACAAGAAGCGTTCTACTACAAGTAATTCCGAAATTCCCGGTTTATATAAATCTCAGATACAGAAATTTTTGGGTATAGGCGAAAAGAATATATACGAAAACAAGAGTGAAGACGGAGAAATATACACTTGGAAAGATAAAGATGACCAGATTAGATTCTGTGTCACAAAAAGTGCGCTTACAGAAAAAGATATCAAGAGTGCCACAATTAAAGAAGACGGCGGCAATTATATTGTTACAATTAAGGTAAAGGATGGCTCAAGCTCATCCGGTAAAAACGGTGAAGGTGCAAAGAATAATTCGCCTGTTGATAGGTGCGGTATTTGTACAGGTGAAAGAGATATTGATATTTACGACCACAAGACCGCTGAAATCTGTTGTAAAGCAGGCGGTTCTTTAATCAGCAATGCCGAGGAAAAAACAAGTAATGTTGTAGTTACTGCAACAATCAATAAATCTTCCGGTAAGCTTACAAATCTCAAAATCAAATTTGACATTGATGCTAACCTCAAAGCTTTAGGAAAAACGATAAATGCTACCGGTACAACTACTGTTACGGTAAAGAATTTCAAATATTAATTAACAATAAAATTTTTCATAGGGCTGTCGTACTGCGACAGCCCTATTTTAGAATAACTGATTTTAAAAAAGGATTTACCGATATGCGTAAGGCTTCTGATTTTGTTGAACAAATTCAAAAAGGCAATTTTGATTGTTACTTTGAAACACTATATGGAAAAGAAATTTCATATCAGAAAAAAAGATATATAAATTTATTGGAGCTTTTCATAAACAAATACGGCAACAAAAATGTGGTTATAACCCGTTCGCCCGGCAGAATAAATTTAATGGGCAGGCACATTGACCACCGTGGCGGCGGTATAAATGTTATGGCAACGGACAAAGACACAGTGGCGGTTGCCTCTGCCAGAGATGATGACGAGGTACATATTACAAATGTTGATAAAAATTACGGTGACAGAAGATTTTCAATTTCAAGGTATTCTTCCATAACAAGCCATACGGATTGGCTCGAATACCTTGATACTCCCGAAGCGATGAAATCTTTGGAAAGCTCCGGGGGTGACTGGGGAAACTATGTAAAGGCGGCAGTCCTCCGTTTTCAATTTGAAAGCGATGCTCCTCTTTGCGGAATGGATATGGCGTTCAGCGGTGAAATTCCTGCCGCTATGGGACTTTCCTCATCTTCAAGTATTGTTGTAGCCGTTGCGGAAGCGGTTGTAGCTTTAAATTCAATAAATATAGAAACAGATAAATTTATTACACTTTGCGGTGAGGGCGAATGGTTTGTCGGCTCCCGTGGAGGTGCCGGTGACCACGCTGCTATGAAATGCGGTGAAAAGGGTAAAATTACTCACCTTTCGTTTAAACCTTTTGTTGTCGGCGATAGTGCTTCAATACCCGATGATTACTGTGTGATTGTTGCAAATTCTATGCAGCAGGCAAAAAAATCCGAGGGAAGCAAGGATATTTTTAACGAAAGAGTTGCCTGTTATGAATTCACTTTGATGTATCTGCAAAAACATTTCCCCCAAATGAATTTAAGGGAATTTCGTGATATTGCAAAAATAAGACCCTATTCCGAAATATACAAATTATTGTTGAAATTACCTGCCACGGTAACGCAAGACGAAATAAAGGTACTTTTGCCCGAATATGAAAAACGAATTAATCAGATATTTATGACTCACGCTTTTACCGATGTTTATTATCTTCGTAATGTTGCACTGTACGGTATTTCCGAATGTGCCAGAGCGGATGCCTGCCTGCCGTTGCTTGTTGACGGACAGTACGAAGCTTTGGGCGAAATGATGAAAACCAGTCACAACGGCGACAGGTTGAAAAAGAATTTCACTGTTTCCGATGAAGATTTAAACAGGCATATCAAAAACAACCAAAATCCCGCTTTTCTTTACGGCGATTATGCCTGCTCAACGGAAAGAATTGACGAAATGTGCGATTTGTTAAATTCAGTTGACGGTGTTTACGGCTCCGAGCTTGTTGGTGCAGGCTTGGGCGGCTGTGTAATTGCCCTTGCAAAAAAAGAAAAAGCGGATAAAATAATAGACGAACTGAACAGGAAATATTATGATAAATATAACCTTGCTCACTCCGCCACAATCTGTATGCCTTCCCCCGGTTCGGGTGTGCTATATTAAAAATTCAGCTACAAAACAGACAGCTCTATGTGTTTACAGAGCTGTCTTGATTTTTATATACAGGTAACAGGAATTAATTTGTTTTTGTTGTCAAGTGGAATTACGGTTGAAGACATACATACAACTGCACCTTCACCTAACGGCATATTAATATTTTTCAATACAGAAAAATTCTTTATTGCATTTTTTCCCGGATCTGCATTTTTTTTGATTTCGATTGGGTAAATCGTGCCGTCTTTTACGATTATTAAATCTATTTCTTTTCCGGTATTATCTCTGTAATAGCACAGCCGTGAGCGTGTATCTATGCCGGCATTTACATAGCTTTTTATTATTTCCGAGATAACAAAGGTTTCAAACATCGCCCCTGCCATTGCGGAAATGGATAAAGCTTTCGGATTATTCCACATACTCAAATAACAACAAAGTCCCGTATCCATAAAATAAAGCTTCGGTCGTTTTACAATCCTCTTAACAGTATTCCCTGAAAACGGCGGTAACAAATATACCAACCCTGATGACACAAGCACAGACAACCAACTGTCAGCAGTTTTATAATCTATTCCTA
>JAZUIT010000217.1:0-6127 GCA_045642385.1 Acutalibacteraceae bacterium | reverse complement strand
ATCGCTCCGGGATTATCTCCCTTTCCGTAAGGCGCTCTGCTATATTATCACTTTTCAAACCTTTTGTCAACACTTTTTTGAAAATTTTTTTATTTTTTTTTACTTTTATTTTTTTCTTGTATATGATATAATTATGATTACTATATATTGTGTAAATTTTATCGGAGGTAATTATTTTGATAATAGATTTAATTAAAAGGTATACTCCAAAAATTGCAGATTTTTTTGCGTTTGCCGACATTCAATCGGAAAACGGTCATAATGTTTTTGAAATATATTCTGAAAATGATAAAATTATTCTTGCCGGGGATTGTTTCATAAGCAAGGCTATGGCATATTACAGATATTTAACTGAATATTGTTCCGTCTGTTTTACCCACTGCGGCGGATATGATATTGAAATAACCTCGGCACCTTTACCCGATAAAAAAATCAGAAAGGTTATTTTGCAGGACAAGCGTATTGCATACACACCGGGAGTGCAGAGCTATTCCGGTGCTTTTTGGGATTGGAACAGGTGGGTGCGTGAAATTGATTTTATGGCTATGCGCGGTATAAATATGCCGTATATTTCCTTAGGCTTGCAATATGTATACTATTCCTGCTACCGTGAATGCGGATTAAATGAAAGCAACGCTTTAAAATCAATTGCCGGTCCCTGCTTTTTCCACGAACAGTTAAAAGGTAATTTCACAGGCTATATGCCCCCTATGTCGGAAGATTATATTGAGCATACAAGAATTTTAGGAAAAAAAATATTTGATTTGGAAAAATCCTACGGAATGACGCCGATTTTCCAGGGCTACTGGGGCCATGTTTCCGATAAATATGTTTATGCTCACAACGGTACAAAAGTCAAATACGGCGACAGCTGGTTCGGCTTTTCAAAAGCAATATACATACCTCCGAAATCTAAGGACTTTTCAAATTTCGGGAAAATGTTTTTGAACAAACAAGCTGAAACATTCGGTTCAGGAAAATATTTTGCATTCAATATGTTTTGTGATACCGATATGCCGAGCTTTTATAACTCGGGATTTAAACACACGATTGAAAAAATCAAAACACTTTTTTCAGATATTAACAAGGATTATATTTTGGTTATTCCTGCTCAGATTTACGGTAGTATAAAGGACTATATTCCGAGTGAACATATACTTGTAGTTGATACGGACGGTTCTGATTTTCATAATACATCTTACGGTAATGCGCCGTTTGTAATTGCTAATGATTTTCAGCATCACGGCGACAGAACGGTTTTGGAGGGTGACTTGTCCGCACTTGCAGGGTTTGATTATGAAGAAACGCAAAATAAATATCCTAATCTCTGCGGTCTTTTTGTAAGCTCAGAGGGTTACAATCAAAATCCTATGTATTTTAATTTATGCTTTGATATGCTGACGGAAAAAAATTCGGTTGACCTTGATGCATACATTGAGTCATACTCACGCAAAAGATGGGATAATGTTGAAATCGGTAAAATTCTTGCTGAAACCTGTTATACCGAAAACAAACATCACGGCAGTGCTTTATGTGCAAGACCTACGACGGAGCTTGAACATACCGCACCTTATGACACATTAGACATTAATTATGATAATAAAAAGTTAGCAAAAGCAGCTAAAATGCTTTTATCAAAGGAACGCAAAGACGATGGGTATAAATATGATACCTGTGATATTCTGAGGCAGGTGCTTTCCAATTTGTCGCTTGAATTAGTGAGAAAAACAATAACTGCGTATAAGGAGGAAGACTCCGAAGCATTTGAAGAATACTCCAATAAATTCCTTGACCTTATGGACGATATGGACAGATTTCTTATGACCAACCCGTATTTTTCATTAAAAGACAAAGCTGACGAAGCAAGAAGCCTTGCACAATCCGATGAGGAAAAAAATCTCTATGAAATAAATCTCCTTACACAGATTTCCGTTTGGGGACATATTGACAGAGCGCAATTATATGATTATGCATGGAAAGAATGGGGCGGAATTATGGAATCCCTATATTCTGCCCGTTGGAGAAAATATTTCGAATATATGGCGGCAACATTTTACGAACAGGAGCGTTTACCGAAACGAACCAAAAAGCAGGTTTTGGGCAGAAATTCATATTCTGACGGACCGTATTTTTCAAATACCGCCAAATACGAAAGAGGTTGGATTTCCAATGAGGGTGCAGAAGCCACCAATGATGAGGACACCTTTGATGTTGCGAAAGAGCTGTTAGAAAAATATTCTGCTGATTTAGATATTGACATTTAACCTGTAAAGGGATAAAATAAAGATTGTTAAAAAAATGAACAAGTTGGAGGACAAGTTATGGGTTACACGATAGCACAGAAAATTATTAAAAATCACCTTATTTCAGGTGAAATGAAGCCGGGTGAAGAAATTGCCCTGCGTATTGACCAGACTTTAACTCAGGATGCCACAGGTACTATGGCGTATCTTGAATTTGAAGCTATGGGAATGAAGAGAGTAAAAACGGAGCTTTCCGTTGCATATATTGACCACAACACCTTACAGGCAGGCTTTGAAAATGCAGATGACCACCGTTTTATCGGTTCAGTTGCAAAGAAGAGAGGTGTCAGATTTTCAAGACCCGGTAACGGTATCTGCCATCAGGTACATCTCGAAAGATTCGGTATTCCCGGTAAAACTTTAATAGGTTCGGACAGCCACACTCCCACAGGCGGCGGTATAGGTATGCTTGCCATGGGTTCAGGCGGTCTTGATGTTGCAGTTGCCATGGGCGGCGGTGCTTATTATATTTCAATGCCGAAAATGGTTCTTGTTAAGCTTACGGGTAAATTAAGTCCATGGGTTGCCGCAAAGGATATTATTCTTGAAGTTTTACGCATTATGTCCGTTAAGGGCGGCGTGGGAAAAATTATTGAATACGGCGGTGAGGGTGTAAAAACTCTTTCCGTTCCGGAGCGTGCTACAATTACAAATATGGGTGCCGAATTGGGTGCTACCACCTCAATTTTCCCCTCAGATGAAATTACAAGAAATTTCTTAAAGGCTCAGGGTCGTGAGGAAGACTATGTGGAGCTTTCCTCCGATGCGGATGCTCAATATGATGAAATAATTGAAATTAATCTTTCCGAATTAGCTCCCCTGGCGGCTATGCCGCATATGCCCGACCGTGTTAAAAAGGTTGAGGAAATCGGACAGATTAAAATTGACCAGGTTTGTATCGGCTCCTGCACAAACTCATCACTCCTTGATATGATGAAAGTTGCACAAATTCTCAAAGGCAAAAAGGTTCATCCGGATGTAAGCCTTTCTATTGCTCCCGGTTCTAAACAGGTTCTTAATATGCTTGCACTAAACGGTGCATTGTCCGATATGATAGATGCCGGTGCAAGAATACTTGAATCCGCCTGCGGTCCCTGTATCGGTATGGGACAGTCACCCAATTCCAAGGGTATTTCACTTCGTACATTTAACAGAAACTTTGAGGGGCGTTCCGGCACGGCAGATGCGGGAATTTATCTTGTAAGTCCCGAGGTTGCCGCCGCTTCCGCGATTAACGGCGTTCTTACCGACCCCCGTACTTTGGGTGAATGTCCGAAAATTCTTCTTCCCGAAAAATTCATTATCAACGACAATATGGTTGAGATGCCTGCTTCACCCGAAGAAGCAGATGAGGTTGAAGTTAAATACGGTCCTAATATTAAACCGTTCCCAAACAGTGAACCTTTGGAGGAAACAATCAGCGCAAAGGCTATTTTAAAGGTTGGCGACAACATTACAACCGACCACATTATGCCTGCCGGTGCAAAAATACTTCCCTACCGTTCAAATATTCCCTACCTTTCAAATTTCTGTTTCAAGCAGTGTGACGAGCATTTTGCTGAAAACTGTAAAAAGGAAGGCAGCGGAATTATTATCGGCGGTGCAAACTACGGTCAGGGTTCTTCGAGAGAACACGCCGCACTTGTTCCACTTTATCTCGGAATTAAGGCGGTTATAACAAAATCCTTTGCCCGTATTCACTGTGCAAACCTTATTAATGCAGGTATTTTACCGCTTACTTTTGCAAATCCCGATGATTATGACAGGATTTCTCAGGGCGACGAGCTTTGCATTGAAAATGCGAGAGAAAATGTCGCAAACGGTATTCCGCTTACACTCTTTAACAAAACAAAGAATGAAAAGTATGAGCTTGTGGGTGAATTTTCTCAGAGACAAAAGGACATCATTCTTGACGGCGGACTTTTGAATTATACAAAAAACAACATATAACGGAGGATAAACAGATGACAGAACAGCAGTTAAAGGCGGCAGTAGAAAAATTTGAGGCTCTTGTCCGTGAGCAGAATGAGCGTTCCGACAGAATTAAGGCTCAGGGTGATTTTACAGATTTTGAAAAGCTTGATAAAATAGTTATCGGTGTTTGCGGCGGTGACGGTATAGGTCCCATTATTACGAAGGAATCAGCAAGAGTTGTTGAGTTTTTATTAAAAGACGAAGTTAAATCAGGTAAAATTGAGTTTAAATTCATTGACGGTCTTACCATAGAAAACAGAGCTAAGCAGTTAAAGGCTATTCCGGACGATGTTTTAGAGGAATTGAAGGCTTGTGATGTTATTTTAAAAGGACCCACAACCACTCCCCAGCAGGGTGACGGTTGGCCGAATATTGAAAGTGCAAATGTTGCCATGCGTAAAGCGCTTGACCTGTTTGCAAATATCCGTCCCGTAAAAATTCCCGAAGAAGGTATTGACTGGACATTTTTCAGAGAAAACACAGAGGGTGCTTATGCGGTAGGCTCCAAAGGTGTCAATGTTACCGATGACCTTGCTATGGACTTTGTTGTTACCACAACCGAGGGTACTCAGAGAATTGCAAGATTAGCTTACGATTATGCAAAGAGAAATTCCAAGGACAGAGTTTCTATTATATCAAAGGCAAATGTTATTAAAACAACAGACGGTAAATTTTTAAATCTGTGTAAGGAAATAGGCGAAGAATATCCCGATATTATAACCGACGAGTGGTACATTGATATTCTTACGGCAAAGCTTATTGACGAAAAACGCCGCCGTGATTTCAAGGTGCTTATCCTCCCCAACCTCTACGGTGATATTGTTACCGATGAAGCCGCTGAATTTCAGGGCGGTGTGGGTACGGCAGGCAGTGCAAATATCGGCAAAAAATATGCTATGTTTGAAGCTATTCACGGTTCTGCACCCCGTATGGTAAAAGAAGGCAGAGGAAAGTACGCGGACCCCTGTTCTATGTTGAGAGCCACAGTTATGATGCTTTCGCATATCGGCTATCAGGACAAGGCTGATTTGCTTGAAAAAGCACTTGACATCTGTATGTACACCGAAAAGAAATTGACAATTACAGGTCGTGAGGACGGTTGTACCTGTGAAGAATTCGGTGATTATGTAATGGAAACCATGAGAGGTATTGACGGTGTATAACAATAAGATTTCAATGTCCGTAATAAAACGGCTTCCGCGGTACTACCGTTTTTTGGGTGAATTGAAGAAAAGTAAAATTTTAAGAATTTCTTCAAAGGAATTGTCCCAGAGAATGAAATTAACCGCTTCGCAGATAAGGCAGGATTTAAATTGCTTCGGCGGCTTCGGTCAACAGGGTTACGGTTATAATGTGGAACAGCTTTATACGGAAATCGGAAAAATTTTAGGTGTTGACAATACCTGCAAAGCTATTTTAATAGGTGTGGGAAATTTAGGAAAAGCAATAGCCAGCCATGTAAATTTTAAAGAAAGAGGATTTGAGCTTGTCGGAATTTTTGATTCAAATCCTGAGATTATCGGCAAAGATTTCAGCGGTATTAAAATTTCGGACATTAAAAATCTTGATATCTTCTGTGAAAAATATCAACCGGATGCAGCTTTTCTGTGCATACCGGATACCGCAGCAGAAAAAATTATCGGTAATCTGATTGACTTGGGTATTAAATGCTTTTGGAATTTTACCCATTATGACATAGCAACAAAATATCCCGATGTTACAGTAGAAAATGTTCATCTGAATGATTCATTATTAACTTTAAGCTACCGTCTGAAAAATAATTAAAATTATTAAATAAAAAAATTCGGATTTATTCTCCGAACCGTTAAAAACTAAGCCGCACATTTTCA
>JAZUIT010000216.1:0-5594 GCA_045642385.1 Acutalibacteraceae bacterium | reverse complement strand
TGCAGGTTCAATCTCTTTCAATAAGCTTGCACCCACACCCCCCGGTAAGGAAGGCACCTATACATATTTCGATGCTAAGGTTACAGTACGCGTAACGGATGAGGATATTAGTAAAAACGGTAACTTCGTCGGCTGGAAATTTGACGGAAGCGATGAAATTATAAGCTATTCAAAAACCTATTCATTCTATGCATACCGTGATACTACGATTACACCCGTATTCGGTGCTGCTGTTACAGCCGTACCCGTAATTCAGATTACTGCCGAAACGGAACCGGGTGTATCAGCTACTACAGCAGTAGTAGGTTCGTTTATGGCAACGAGAACCGTACCGGAAGGTTATGTCTATGTTGCCTCAGGTATATTGTTTACAAAAGACTCAACATCTGGAACATCATACGATGCTATGGTTCTTCAAAATGTAGACGGAAAGAAGATTATGCAGAAAAAAGCATCCTACGACACCGGAAACGGTCAGTATATGCTGAGTATAACTGCATTCCCCGGCACACCGTATTACGCTCGCGGATATGTAACTGTATATAACAAAAATACAGGTGAATTTGAAGATATCTACTCCGATGATATCATCAAGCTGGTTATAGGTAAAATAACGAACCCGGTGAGTGTAGTTCCGAAGAACTGATATCAATAATTATCAATCCTTTATTGTAGTAGTTGGAAACAGCCGACAGGAAAATTAATCCTGCCGGCTGCTTTCCTTTTAATTCAAACCCGCATGGGACGGCGCCAATGTGCAATGTGCAATGTGTAATGTGCAATGTGCAATGTGCAATGAAGGGTGGGGTCCACCCACACCCATTGTAATTGTTTTATTAAAATTATTGAAAACAAAAGAATACTATGTTTAACAAAAAATTGAAAAAATGTGTCATACAATTAATAACAATTTAATATTTTTTCAAAATAATCCTTGACAATTACACATTTTGTGTTATAATATAAATAACACGGTGTTGTATTCTACTTTTTGTGTAGTTACGAATACTGGTATCATTAATCTTCAATCCTTTTTGTAGTAGTGGAAACAGCCGACAGGTAAATTAATCCTGCCGGCTGTTTTCCGTTTTCACCCGTAGGGGACGATGCCCTTATCGTCCCGAAAGTTTGATGAAACTACGGTAATAAAAAAGGAGAAAACAAAAATGAAAAAACTTACAAGTTTAATTTTGACGGTACTTATGCTTTCTGCTATGCTGTCCGTTGTTATTGTGATTATTATATAATTTTACATAAATTTTCTTGAAAAATTTTCCCTTGTGTGGTATAATAATTTAGATTATTTTGTATTTCAGATGTGTTTACCCTATTTATGAAAGGAAGTTATTTATTATGGAACATCTCGACATCAGAAATGTTATGGAAAACAAAGAATTGATTAACACAAAGGTTACTGTCTGCGGTTGGGTAAGAACCGCAAGAGATTCTAAAAATGTTGCGTTTATTGAGTTAAATGACGGTACTACCTTTAATCATCTTCAAATTGTTATTGATAAAAATTCAGGTGTGTCCTGTAATAATGTTATGAAATTGGGATGTTCAATTAAGGTTACGGGTACTTTGGTTGAGGGCAGAAACGAAACCGTTGAAATAAACGCAGAAGAAGTTGAACTGATAGGCGACTGTCCGGCTGAATATCCTTTACAGAAAAAAAGGCATACTCTTGAATATTTGCGTACAATGCCGCATCTGAGAACCAGGACAAACACATTTAACGCTGTTTTGAAAGTAAGGTCTGTACTTGCAAGTGCTATCCACAGATATTTCCAGGACAGAAATTATGTATATATCAATACTCCCTTAATCACATCCAGCGACTGCGAGGGTGCAGGAGAAATGTTCCGTGTAACAACCGTTGATTATGACGAAAAATATGATACACTTGATGAGTATTATGAAAATGATTTCTTCGGCAAGCGTGCAGGTTTGAGCGTTTCCGGTCAGCTTGAAGGTGAGGTTGCCGCTATGGCAATGGGCAAGATTTATACTTTCGGTCCCAGCTTCCGCGCGGAAAACAGCAATACTCCCAAGCATGTTGCGGAGTTTTGGCATGTTGAGCCGGAGGTTGCCTTTGCAGAGCTTCCCGATGTTCTTAAAATTGCAGAGGGACTTGTAAAATATGTTATAGGTGAAGTCCTTACAAAATGTCCCACCGAGATGAAATTCTTTAATGACAGAATCGAACCCGGTGTTATTGAAAAGCTTGAAAAGCTCATAAGTGAGCCTTTTGCGGTGCTTGATTATACGGAAGCCATTGAGCTTTTGAAAAATTCCGGTCAGGAGTTCCAGTATCCCGTTGAATGGGGTTGTGACTTGCAGACTGAACACGAAAGATATATTGCCGAAGTCATCTGCAAAAAAGCAGTATTTGTTATAAATTATCCCAAGGCAATTAAATCATTCTATATGAAACAAAATCCGGACGGTAAAACCGTTGCGGCGGCTGATTTGCTTGTCCCCGGTGTAGGCGAAATAATAGGCGGAAGTGAGCGTGAAGCCGATTATGATAAGCTTGTAGCCGAAATGAAAGCCCGTGGAATGAACCTTGATTTGTATTCCGATTACCTCGATTTGCGTAAATTCGGTTCAACACCTCACGGTGGCTTCGGTTTAGGCTTTGAAAGACTTATTATGTATGTTACAGGTATGAAAAATATCCGTGATGTTATTCTTTATCCCAGAACGGTTGGAAACATCAGATAAAAAAGGAAGATGGATTATGGCATATTCTTTGATAATACCTCAGGGTTATAAATCCGCCCTGACTTTAAGAGAAACACAGCACGCAATTAAATATATTAAGGATGTTTTCCAGCAGGCTTTGTCCTTTGCTCTGACTTTGGACAGGGTGACTGCACCCCTTATTGTCAGAACGGGCAGCGGTATTAATGACGATTTAAACGGTGTCGAAAGAAAAGTAAATTTTTCCGTTAAAGAGATTGAATACGACGCAGAGGTTGTTCAGTCTTTAGCAAAATGGAAAAGAATGGCACTTTACAGATATAAATATAACCCCGGTGAGGGCATTTATACGGATATGAATGCTATTCGCCGTGATGATGATATAAGCAACACACATTCAATTTTTGTTGACCAGTGGGATTGGGAAAAGGTTATTACCAAGGACGACAGAAATATAGAATTTTTAAAGAAAACGGTAACTTCCATTGTTAAGGCTATTGCATATACAAGCCGTAAGGTGTGTTTAAGACATCAGGGACTTGATGCAAATATCTGCGAAGAACCTTTCTTTATCACTGCGCAGGAGCTTTATGATATGTACCCCGATTTAAGCGCAAAGGAAAGGGAAAAGGCAATATGCAAGGAGCATAAAACCGTATTCATTATGCAGATAGGCGGCAAAATGTCCAACGGCGAACCCCATGACGGCAGAGCACCCGATTATGATGACTGGACATTGAACGGTGACTTACTTTTCTGGAATGATGTACTGGATGATGCTTTGGAAATTTCTTCCATGGGTATCAGAGTTGACAGCGAAGCTTTGAGAAAACAGCTCACCGAAAAGGACGCACTTGACAGATATAATTATGATTATCATAAAATGATTGACGAAAATATTTTACCGCTTACAATCGGCGGCGGTATAGGTCAGTCGAGATTATGTATGCTTTTGCTTTCCAAGGCTCATGTGGGCGAGGTTCAGGCTTCTGTATGGCCCGGTGAAATGGTTAAGGAATGTACAGAAAAGGGCATAGAACTGTTGTAATTCAGAATTATGAATTAAGAATTAAGAATTGTTTTACCTCCCTCGGATAGTTTACGAATAAGAAAATAAAAAGGTAATACTATGAAAATTTCAGTTGCTTTGGCTGCATATAACGGCGAAAAATATATAAAAGAACAGATTGTTTCTATCCTTGATAATTTAAGCGCAGATGATGAGCTTATTATTTCGGACGATAACCCAAAGGGTAAAACAAAATCTGTTATTGAATCAATATCAGACGGCAGAATTAAATATATTGAAGGTCCTTCAAAGGGCGTTATAAAGAATTTTGAAAATGCAATTAAACATTGTACCGGGGATATAATAATTCTGTCCGACCAGGACGATGTGTGGTTTAAAAACAAGGTTTCCGAAATTGTTAAGGCAGTCGGGGACGGTGCGGATATGGTTGTCCATAACGCACAGGTTACGGATGTAAATTTAAACCCCGTTTCTACCACATTTAAGGATTTCGGATTTAAACGGGGCTATTGGCAGAATATAATTAAAAATACTTATATCGGCTGTTGTATGGCTTTCAGAAAAGAAATGGTACAGGCTATATTACCGTTCCCCGAAAAAATTCCTATGCACGACCAATGGATTGCTTTGATTGCCGAGAAATATTTTAAAATAGCTGTAATTGATACTCCTTTAATGAATTACCGCCGACATTCCGAGACGGTGACAGGCAAAAAAACTACTGCAATTCAGAAAATTATATGGAGAAAAAATATTATTTTCGAATTATCAAAATACGAAAGGTGCGGTTTAAAAAACCGCGGTAAATAAAATGGAATACTCCGTTTCGGGTTGCATTGTAACCCATAATAATAAATCTTCAATCTGTAAAACCATTGAATCTGTGTATAAATATACAGAAAACCTGGATTTTAAGCTGTATGTTGTGGATAATGTTTCAACTGACGGTACGGTTGATGTAATCAGGGAAAATTTCCCGCAGGTTGAAATTATTGAAAATAAAGAAAATACAGGCTTCGGTGCAGGACATAATGCAGTTATACCGATGCTTAATTCAAAATATCATTTTTTAATAAATCCCGATATTTCGGTTCGTGACGATGTATTTTCAAAAATGGCTGAATATATGGATAAAAACGGGGATATAGGAATTTTGTCGCCGAAAATCTGTTGCCCTGACGGCAGTAAGCAGGTTTTGGGCAAAAGAGAACCGAAAATAAAATATCTTGTTGCCAGCAGGTTCAGAAAAGAAGAACCCGGCAAGCTGTTAAAAGAATATGCAATGCTTGACCGTGATGACAGTGACTGCTATGATATTGAAATTGCGTCCGGTTGCTTTGTAATGATCAGGACGGATATTTTCAAAAAAATCGGCGGTTTTGATGACAGATATTTTCTGTATTTTGAGGATTTTGACTTATCGAGAACCGTAAGACAACATAACCGGGTAGTGTATTTCCCCTTTGCCACGGTGTATCACGATTGGGAGAGGGGCAGTAAAAATAACAAAAAGCTCCTTATAATACATTGTCAATCTTTGATAAAATATAAATTGAAGTGGATGTTTAAATAGTTAGGAGCTTTTATTATTTAGGAGCTTTTATTAGTTAGGAGCTTTTATTAGTTAGGAGTTAGGAGTGAGGAGTTAGGAGTTAAGGGTGGGCAAGCCCACACCTATTTTAAGTTTTCAGTTTTCAGTTTATAGTTTTCGGTTAATGGTTATAAACTGATAAAGCAATTAAAACGGGTTCACTCTCAGCTCTCAACTGACACGTGGATTGCCACGCTTACGCTCGCAATGACAATTTATTACAATCGGGTGTGGGTGTAACCCACCCCCAAATATTCACTATTGATTATT
>JAZUIT010000215.1:0-10998 GCA_045642385.1 Acutalibacteraceae bacterium | reverse complement strand
TACAGAATAATATTTTCTGTCTTTAAACACATTTCTGTATTCTTCGTCACCCAAAATTATTTTTGCATCACAATCGTTTAAGATTTTTCTGTTTTTCTCAATCGGAGCATCCGGGTCAATCGGCACAAAATAGTTTCCGCTGTATAACACGGCAAAAAAATACAGTATTGTATTAACACTCCTGTTTGCAAAAACTATGATAGGTTTATTTACAAAATCTATATCATTTCTTATGATTGTGCCTAATTTTTTGGAATATTCATATAGTGTACTGTATGTGTAGTTCTTATCAAAAAAAGATACAGATATTTTATCAGGAAAATTCTTCGCTGAATTTTCTAAAAAATAAAATATATTCTTCACTTAACGTTCCTGCCTTTTGAATAAAAAATCAATTCTTGCTTTTATCCGGAAAAATAAGTCCATTCAAAAATTTTAACACAAAATTTATAACATAAGAAACCGCAATACATATTGCAAACATAAGCACAACAATTAAAATCGGATATTTTGCTATAAAAACAAAATTTCTAAATAAAGTCAGGTAAAAGAACATATGAATTAACCAAATATTTGTTGAGTGCGTTCCGAAAAACAAAAAGATTTTTTCGGTAATTTTTGAGCGTTTAATCAAGCTTAAAGCAACAACTGTTCCTAATCCTGTTATAGGAGCAACAGCCAATGTAGGAACAAAGCCATGACAAATTATCATTACAACAAACATCAAAAGCATTACAGGTGTGAGCCATTTATTCTTACCGTATTTTAATTTTTCTCTGAGATATGTAATAACCTTATATTTATAAAAAATCATACCGACAATATATAAAATCAGTGACGAGAAAAACAAGACAGTATATGTTGCAATGCTACCTATTATTCCATTTTTGAAATATTGTCCAATTGGATTTAAAATTCTGAAATAGTAACTGATACAGTATAAAACACCCGTAACACCTAAAACTAATATCCAATTAAATTTATTAACAATCCGGTACAATATCGGTGAAAAAAGTGTCAGGAAAATATAAATAATAACAAACCACCATGCGCCGTTATAGCTTGAAAGAAAAAATACACATTTAATAAATTTCAAAAAGCTTCCCGGAACAGAATCCGAACCGGCAATTTTTCCGATTATTGCAAAAAGTACAACTACTATTTCATAATTAATTATAAAGCTTAAAAGACTTTTCAAGCGTCCTTTAAAATATTTCTTACCCTGCTTATCTGCAAGCAGATACTGAGCATAGCCACTGCAAAAACAGTAAATTGAAACACAGCAGTCACCGAATAAACCGATATAATATATCAGTGGTGTACTGCCTATATAAATTAACGGAGTATAATGAAGATAATCAAGTCTGCAAAACAAATGAAGTAACACCATTAGTATTATAGCAAAGCCTTTTATTACTTTTGTATCGTTTTTTGAAAGTTCCATATATTCACCGTAAAATTATTTAAATTTTTTATCAAACTGTCTGTTCCTGAAATACAAACAAATATCAAAACCCACCATAATAAGATTTATAACATAAAACACAAAAACATAGGTAATGTTATTAGATACTAATTTTGCCGTGATACCGAAAATATATCCGACAAAAATAAAGAGCATAAATATCAGACTTTTGCCTTTTGCGGTTCTTGATTTTAAAGATTTAAAAATAGACAACCGCCACGAAATACCGAAACAAATTACCATAACAGCTTCAAAAATCTGTCCCATAATATACCGACAATACCGGCTCATGTAAAATAACATAAGCCGGTCCTTTCATAAAATTATCTGTCCTTGTTCTGAAGCATAATAAGCTTAACACAACCGGTGGGGCAACCCTCAACACATTTACCGCAACCGATACATTTTTCAAAATCAACATGAGCAACAAAGTTTTCAACTGTTATTGCATCATATTCGCAAACCTTAGTACACTTCATACAACCGATACAGCCTGCACGACAATCTTTCCTTGTTTTGGCACCCTTATCCTTATTTGCACAAAGCACCTCTGCTTTGGTTTCATTGATAGGTAACATTTCAATAAGATGCTTGGGACAAGTGTTTACGCACATAGTACAACCTCTGCAAATAAGCGGATTAACCCTTGCAACGCCGTCGCAGATATGAATTGCATCATAGGGGCAGGCCTCTACACAGTCGCCGTAGCCGATACAGCCGTATGAGCATTCCTTGGGACCGCCGAAAAGCTGATTAGCCATTTTACAACTCTTTACACCGTTGTATTTGAGCTTAGCATCACAGTTCCTTTTGATACCCTGACAGCGGACAATTGCCGCCATGGGCATAACACTACCTACCTGCAAACCTGTAACTTCGGCAATTTTTACAGATACTTCATTACCGCCGGGAGCACACAGAGAAGTATTGGTAGTTTTACCCTCGGACAAGGCAGCAGCATAACCGTCACAACCTGAAAATCCGCAGGCACCGCAGTTTGCACCGGGAAGACATTCTCTGATAGCTTCCGCTTTTTCGTCAACCGGAACAGCCATAACTATTGAAGCAATTGCAAGACCCAAACCTGCCACAAGACCTATTCCGGCAACAAGCAATACAGCTAATAAAATCGGATTCATACTCTTCCCTCCTTAACCGAATATTCCTTCAACAAGTCCGGAAAATCCTAAGAATGACATTGAAACCAATGATGCGGCTATCAATGTTATTGGTAAACCTTCAAGAAATTTCGGCACTTCGCAGGATTCAAGTCTTTCTCTGACGCCGGCAAACATTACCATTGCAAGCATAAAACCTACACCTGCACCGAATGAATTTACAATTGACTGTAAGAAATTATATCCCTCGCCGATGTTCAAAAGAACTACACCCAAAACGGCACAGTTTGTTGTGATAAGCGGAAGATAAATTCCCAACGAATTATAAAGGGGCGGCATATATTTTTTAAGTATAATTTCGACTAACTGTACCAAAGCCGCAATTACGAGAATAAATACAATAGTCTGCAAATATTCCATATCGTGGTGAACAAGGAAAACATTTATGGGATATGTAACGGCGGTAGCAAGCACCATTACGAAAATAACAGCCGCACTCATACCCGTTGCGGTATTGAGTTTTTTGGAAACGCCTAAAAACGGACAAATTCCTAAAAACTTTGACAACACAAAGTTTTGTGTGAATATGGCGGCAACTAAAATCGGTAATAATCTCATTATTTTTGAACCCCCATTTCATCAATAATTGAACAGGATTTTGCCATAGGACAACCCTCGCAACCGTTCATAACAGCCTTCGGTTTACCCTTAGCTTCCGCAAGCTTATTAGCACAGGCAATTAAAATACCGAATACGAAAAATCCTCCGGGAGGTAAAATAAATATTGTAATAGGTGTAAAGCCTTTCGGTAATGCTATACCGTAAATTGAACCTGCACCTAAAACCTCTCTTATAATACTCATTAACAGTAAAGCCGCTGTAAAGCCGATACCCATTCCTATTCCGTCACAGGCGGAAGCAAGTACCTTGTTTTTACCTGCAAACGCTTCTGCACGACCTAAGATAATGCAGTTTACAACTATCAACGGAAGATAAACACCCAACTGTTCATCAATCTGTGGTAAAAATGCTTTTACCAGCATCTGAACTATTGTAACAAAGGATGCAATAATAACGATGTATGCCGGTATTCTGACCTTTGAGGGTATAACCTTTCTCAAAGCCGAAATAACAATATTTGAGCATACCAAAACTATTGAAGCCGCAAGCCCCATACCCAAAGCACTTTCAACCGATGTGGAAGTTGCCAATGTGGGACAGGTACCCAAAACCAACCTTAAAACAGGGTTTTCCTTTACAATACCCTTTGTAAGCTCCTTAAAACAGCTTGTTTTTTCTGCCATTATTTTGCACCTCCCTTTACATTTTCAAAATAACCTAATGCTGTATTGACAGCGGAAGTAACAGCCTTTGAAGTAATTGTTGCACCGGTCAAAGCCTGAATTTCATTATCCTGCGGATTTGATTTTGCAACACCTATTTCACCTGATTTGCCTTTGAACTGATTTTTAAAATCCTCTCCGGTTGCTTTCATACCGAGACCGGCGGTTTCGCTCAATTCAAGGGGTTCAATGCCCTCAACAACACCGTCCGCATTTATACCTGTCATAACGGTAACATCACCGCCGTAACCCTTTTGTACCGTTGTGAAGACATAACCGACTGTTTCACCGTCAGCAGATTTTCCGATATAATAGGTAACTTCACCCGAATCTGTTTTTAATTTTTCTTCGTCAAAATCCTTTGCTTCGGTTAAAACCTTCATCCTGGTCTCGTTTGCGTTTTTCTCGGAAAGCGCTTTAATTTTCGGCGCTGTAATCTGATTTGTATATGCTAATAAAAACGCAGTCACAATACAGATTATGAAAAGTGTAATTCCGGGAACAAGAATGTCTTTTATTTTCATTTCTTTGTTTCCTCCTTCTTTTCTTTCTCAAAGCCGAAAGGCTTCGGTGTAGTAAGATTTTCAATATGAGGAACAAGAATATTCATAATGATAATTGAGAACGAAACGCCCTCCGGAAGACTTCCGAACAAACGGATAACAGCGGTTAAAATTCCGCATCCGATACCGAAAATTACTTTTCCCTTATTATTTATGGGTGTTGTTGCATAATCGGTAGCCATAAATATTGCACCTAACATAAGACCGCCGCTTAAAATTTCATAAGCTACAAATGTAAGATTTCCTTTACCTGCAATAAGCATAATTACCGCAACAGTTCCTATATAGCAAAGGGGGATTATCGGTTTAATGACCCGTCTTGCAACAAGATAAATACCTCCAATGATAAGACCGACTATACAAACCTCGCCCAAGCTTCCGGCTCTTTGACCCAAAAACATCTGTAAAAGTGTGGGCATATTGTTTGCCTTAAATGCCGCCTGTGAAAAATCTCCGGCTTTTGTAATAGCCTTTAAACCTGCCATAGGCGAAGCGGTTGTAATAACATCGGATTTGAGCCATTCAAGAGGTCTGGTCCAATTTGACATTTGAACAGGGAAAGATGACATCAAAACAATTCTTCCTATCAGAGCAGGGTTTACAAAGTTTTTACCTATACCTCCGAAAAGCTGTTTTACAACGACAATGGCAACGACACTGCCGAACGCCGCCATCCATAAATTGATTGTTACAGGCAAATTGAACGCTAACAAAATTCCCGTTACAACTGCACTGAAATCACCGATTGTTACGGATTTTTTCATAGCTTTTCTCGAAAGATATTCAGCTAAAACCGCCGATGCCACACAGGTAAATACAACCAGAAGCGCACGGGGACCGAACATTATTACCGAAACAATAAGTGTGGGAATAAGTGCTATTACCACATCTAACATTATTCTCGGTGAAGTATCGGGACTTCTGAAATGAGGTGACGGACTGACCGTTAATTTTTTATTTGTGTCTGTTACTAAACTCATTTTATCTCCCTCCCTTACTTTTTAGACGCATTTTTAAGAACTGATTTTGCAAGACGCATATGCTGTACTAACGGTTTACCGGCAGGACAGGCAAAAGCACAACTGCCGCATTCCATACAGACATTTACACCGATTTTTGAAAGTCTGTCCACATCCTTAGTTTCCGCATATCTTGAAATCAAGGTGGGCATTAAGCTCATGGGGCAAGCCTCGGCACATCTTCCGCATCTTATACAATCTCTTTCTTTTTTGAGATTAGCATCCTTTTCGTCAAATGCTAAAATAGCATTGTTCTGTTTAAGAACAGGTAAATTTGTATTAACTATTGCAAAGCCCATCATAGGACCGCCGGCGATAATTTTTTCCGGCTCACATTTAAAACCACCGCAAAATTCGATAATTTTATCAATATTTGTACCAATCGGTACTCTGATATTTTTAGGCTCGGTTATTGCAGAACCGTCAACAGTCAAAGAACGGCTGACAAGGGGTTTACCGGTTTTTAAATATCTTGCAATAAATGCCACACTTGCAACATTCATAACAATACAACCGACATCGGCAGGAAGCTTTCCGGGTGGAACACGCCTGCCTGTGGCGGACTGTACCATCATTTTCTCAGCACCCTGGGGATATTTTGATTTAAGCTTCATAATATGTATATCTGTCGATACTTTTTCGGCGGCGGCTTTCAACACACCGAAAGCATCAGGTTTATTATCCTCTACTGCGATAACCACATTATCTATTTTAAGAAAATTCTTAACGGTGTTAATACCCGAAATTACATCCTCGGTATTATCAATACATTCACGGTAGTCAACGGTGATAAAAGGCTCACACTCAGCCGCATTGATAACCAAAGTATCTATATTTTTATGTTTGGGTACATTGAGCTTTACATGGGTGGGAAATCCTGCACCGCCTAAGCCTACAAGTCCGGAAGCTCTGACAGCGGCTAAAAATTCCTCCAAAGTATCACATTTCGGGGGCTTAATTCCGTCATAAAGACGCATTTCGCCGTCCGATTCAATGGTAATTGCCTTTGTAATGGCACCGTTTGGCAATGTAACATCGCCTATTGCGGTAACTTTGCCGGAAATACTTGAATGTATCGGTACACTGACAAAAGCATCACTGTCTGCAATTACCTGTCCCACAGTCACCTCGTCACCGATTTTAACAACCGGCATACAGGGTGCGCCTATATGCTGTTGCATAGGCATTGTTACCTTTTGGGGGTCGGGCATCCTTTCGACCTTTTTATTTTCGGTGTTCTTATTGTGAGGAACAGCAACACCGCCCCTTACCTGAACAACCGCTTTTAATACTCCTTTGAGAGAAGCTTTGCTCATTATATTAACTCCTTTCATTCCAAGCGTTTAGTAAATTTATTTATAGCAGGCATTAATAATTTTAATACCGTACCTGTTAATAAACCTGTTGCAACCGAAAAAATCATTAATACGGGTATGCTCTTATACAATGTGGTACTTCCCAATAAAATTGATGCGGCGACCACCTGTCCCATATTATGTGCCATAGCGGAAAATATACCAATTCCCCAGTAGCCGAAAATGTTTCTCAAATATTTAAAGAATAACCACATAACTATTGTAGAAAGCACACCGCCGCTGATACTCATACAAAAAGCCGAAAAACCTCTTGTAACAAGTACAAACAGAGATTTAACAACCGCTATTGTAAGTGCCGCAGGCAAACCGATTTCAGCCGCCGCAAACATTGTTACAATATTAGATAAGCCCAATTTTGCACCGGGCGGCATATACGGTACTGCCGGTAAAAAGCTTTCAAAAATCGAAAGTACAATAGCCAGCGCCGACAGTATTCCCGAAAAAGCAATTATTTTTGCATTTGATTTTTTCATAAATACATTCCTAATATGTCATAACATCAAAGTCCGATGAACCTGATGAAACAGATATTACTACTTTTTTCGGCAGACAAGCCGCCGTATCGTTGTTTTTTGAAAGCCAGCCGCTTTTTACACACAATTTATCTTTACAATCGGAATTTATAAATCTGATTTTTCCTTTTTTAACTTCAACAAATACATTTTTGATGGGCTCAAGCTGATAATTTTTTTTGACATCATTTAAAACAATTGTGTATACACATTTACTGTCAACATAAATTTTTGCCGTAGGATTTTCGGTTTTTGCTTTACCTATGTACAAAATAAGCAGACATACAACAATAATTACAACTGCCGAAATTATATCCCATTTTTTTATTAATTTATTCATAAGGAATTACCTTGTTATCAGAATCGGTTATTTTAAAATCTTTCATTAATTCACCGTCAATATATACTTCTTTTTTATTTGTAATGAAAATTCCCTTTGCATTATATTTTTTAAGCAGCTTTATACCGTCATCTTTGCCTAAAACAAAACAGGCTGTGGAAAGTGCATCCGACAGCAAACCGCTGTCACAAAAGACAGTTACGGATTTAAGATTGTTTTCCGTAGGAAATCCGGTTTTCGGATTTATAATATGATGATATTTTTTGCCGTTAATTACGGAAACTCTTTCATAATCGCCGGAGGTGGAAACAAATCCGCAGGGTAAATAAACAACGCCGAAACAATCATTGACACTTCCGAACGGGTCTCTCACACCGACTTTGAATTTACTATTGTTTTTACTCCAAAGTAATACACTTCCGCCGTAGGCTATAATTGCCTTTTTCTGACTGCTGTTATCAAGACAATTCTTTGCTATATCACAGGCTATCCCCTTGCC
Organism: Acutalibacteraceae bacterium; assembly: GCA_045642385.1. GTDB lineage: Bacteria > Bacillota > Clostridia > Oscillospirales > Acutalibacteraceae > RGIG2945. Next base: position 2,763 of record JAZUIT010000215.1, on the reverse strand, counting down.
CACAGCACCCAAATCAATTTTCATATTACCGACAGAAGCTTTGTTGGCGTTAATTTTGATTTTTCTGTAATCGGTTTTACTGAGTAATTCTTTCAATTGGGTATTATTCGGAATTTGCGGATTTTCTCCCCCGATATTCCAGAAATCAGTCAGCGAACCGACAGTAATATCAAACGCACCCTGACTTTTATTACAAACATCCAAAGCGGTTTTAAGCCAATCTACAACCTTTTCATCTAAAATAACAGAACCGTTTTTATTAAGTGCGAAAATTTCTGATGTTGGTTTGTATTTTGAAATAAGCTTATTTTCCGCATCATTTACCGTATCCGAAATTTGCTTATATACTTCTTCGCTGTTAAAGCCCTGTAATTTATATGTCGCAACGGTTGCCATAACGAAAGATTTTTTTTCAAAGGTGTTTTTACCGTTAAAATAATCATACACAATAAATGAAATAAACAACAAAACAGCCAAAGCTATTGCCAAAGCTGAAATGATTTTTTTATTTCCTTTCATTAAAAAACACCTACCATATACACCGATATAAATTTTACAACAAAATTGCTTATAATTCAATAGTTTTTTCGATAGTTAAAAATTTAACAATAAAAAATTATATATACAGGTTAAAAACTTGACAAAATATTCATTATTTAGTATAATTATAGATATTTTTGAAAGGAATGTTGTTATGACAAGCGAACTGTTAGCATTTATTCTCTACTTTGTAGCAATGCTCGGAATCGGCGTATTTTTCTTTTTTAAATCGAAGAGCATTAATGAAAAGGATTACTTCTTAGGCGGCAGAAGTATGGGACCCTGGGTAACCGCTTTAAGCGCTCAGGCATCCGATATGAGCGGCTGGCTCCTTATGGGCTTACCCGGAAGCATTTTGGCTTTCGGTATGGGTAAAGCATGGATTGGTATCGGCCTTGCAATCGGTACTGCCGTTAACTGGATTTTTGTTGCAAGAAGATTGCGTAAATTTTCTGTGGCGGCAAATGATTCAATTACCATTCCCCAATATCTTTCAAACAGGTTTTTAACCACAAGTCCTGCTTTGCAGATTATCTGCGCAATAGTATTTTTAGTTTGCTTCACAGTTTATGTTGCATCAAGCTTTGTTGCCGGTGCTAAGGTATTTACACAGGTTATTCCACAGCTTGCTGACAAAAAAGAACTTGCACTTATAATCTTTGCCGCAATACTTATTGTATATACTTTCTTGGGCGGTTACAAAGCTGTTTGCTGGACAGACTTCATTCAGGGTATGTTAATGCTTATAGCATTGCTCACCATTCCGATTGTTCTGTACTTTACACAAACACTTGATTATTCCGCATTAAGTAAAACATTTATGGATGGTACATACACATTTACCGCAAATCCGTTTAAAGCATCATGGCAGGATATTATCTCAGGACTCGGTTGGGGACTCGGTTATATGGGTATGCCCCACATTCTTGTAAGATTTATGTCAACTAAAAATTCAAAGGTTTTGAAAAAATCCGCTGTGATAGGTATCGTTTGGGTTGTACTTTCATTAGGTGCCGCTATTGTACTTGCTTTCTTAGGCAGAGCATTTATCGGTCAGGAGTTACTTGAAGGTTCAGCTACTTATGCAGCAGGAAATCAGGAACTTATATTTATAGCACTTGCTAAAAAACTTTTCCCCGGATTTATCGCAGGAATTTTGCTTTCCGCTATTATTGCGGCTGCTATGAGTACAGCAGATTCACAGTTATTAGTTGCATCTTCATCATTTACAAGCGATATTTACAAGACCGTTATTCACAAAAAAGCCTCCGACAAAGAGCTTTTATGGATGGGCAGAGTTGTTGTTCTTATAATTGCAGTTATTGCTTATTTTATTGCAAGCAGTAAAAACGAAGGTGCCCAGAGTATTATGACTCTTGTTGAAAATGCATGGGCAGGCTTCGGTTCATCTTTCGGACCTGTAATTATTCTTTCAATCTTCTGGAAGAGATTTACATATAAGGGTGCTATCGCCGGTGTTATCACAGGTGCTGTTGTGGATGTTGTATGGCTTACATGGCTTTCAGGTCCTACCGGCGTTTATGAAATTATCCCCGGATTTATCGCAGGCTTGCTCGCAAGCGTTATTGTAACTCTCGTTGATAAGAAGCCCTCAAAGGAAATCGAGGAGCTTTATAACAGAGCTATGAGCAGCGAAATTGAATAAATTCAAAAATTTATTTACTAAGGGGATGTAAAAAACGAACAGACCGAAAAAAGTATTATAGAGGTCAAAAGATTTTGTACTTTTTTCTATCAATTTTTTGTCCCTTGATATATCTATATATTATCTTCGGGTCAATAAAATTGATTCTGTCCGCTTTTTCCTATCCCCTTTATGTATTTTGACAAAAACAGGTTAAAAGTCAAAGAGGCTGTAAAAAACTACAAGTTTTTTACAGCCTCTTTTTTATAGTCTGCTATAAAGAATATGTTTTTTAATCTTCAATCTTAAATGTGCCGTCTTCAATCTCGCTAAGCATTTTGACCCTTTTAGAATGTCTTCCGCCGGCATATTCAGTATTCAGGAAAAGATTAACCATTTCTTTTGCTCTTTCAATATCAATAACTCTGCCACCTAAGCAAAGGACATTGGCATTATTGTGCATTCTTGAATATTCGGCACTGTAAGGCTCAGAACAGCAAGCCGCCCTTATACCCTTCACTTTATTTGCCGCAATACTTATACCAATACCCGTACCGCAGATTAAAATTGCAAGGTCA
>JAZUIT010000214.1:0-3628 GCA_045642385.1 Acutalibacteraceae bacterium | reverse complement strand
TTATCAATTACTTCACTTTCCGACTTCATATTAAGACCGCAGTTTTTAAGCTCTTCTATCAATTCCTTTGTGCGGTCAAGTGAAAAATATTCCGTGATATTTTCTGCCATAACTTCACCGATATTTTCAATCCGGCTTATTTCTTCCTCAGAAGCGGACATTAAAGCATCCATATTCTGAAAATGCGTTGCAAGTAGCTTTGCCGCCTTTTGACCTATATTTCTGATACCCAAACCGAAAATCAGCTTTGATAAATCATTAAATTTTGATTTTTCTATTGCGGATAAAATATTCTGTGCGGACTTGTCTCCGAAGCCTTCAAGAGTGTCAATATTGCTTTTTTGAATATGATAAATATCGGAGGTTTTGGAAATAATACTTTTTTCAACAAAAAGCCTTAAAACCGCTTCCCCTAATCCCTCAATATCCATAGCATCCCTGGAACAAAAATGAATTAAATTCCTGAGAAGCTGTGCCGGACATTCGCTGTTTAAGCATCTCAAAGCCGCTTCGTCCTCGTGGAAAAATACCGGTGAATTGCAGGACGGACAAACAACGGGTAATTTAAAAATCTCTTTGCTTTCATCGTGATAAGATACACGGACAACCTCCGGGATAATGTCCCCTGCCTTTCTGACAATAATTTTGTCGCCTATACTTATTCCTTTTTCGTCAATAAATGCCTGATTGTGTAAGGTTGCTCTCGACACGGTAGAACCTGCCAATAACACAGATTCAAAAATGGCTGTGGGTGTCAGAACACCGGTTCTGCCCACTGTTACTTCAATATTTTTTACGGTGGTTTCTTTTTCTTCCGGCGGATATTTAAAAGCTATTGCCCACTTGGGATATTTTGCGGTACTGCCTAATTTTTGTCTTGTTGCAAAATCATTCACTTTAATTACGGCGCCGTCAATATCAAAGCTCAAATCTCCCCTGTTATTTCCTATTTCTTCAATGCGCTTTATAGCATCGGAAATGGAATTTTCCTCCCAATAAAAAGGAACGGTCGTAAAGCCCAGTTTCTTTAAATAATCAAGTGAGCCTTTGTGATTGTTTATATCGTTGTTATCGGATTTTTGAATATTGAAAACAAAAATATCAAGCTTTCTCTGAGCTGCAACAGCCGGGTCTTTCTGCCTCAGAGAACCGGCAGCGGCATTACGGGGATTTTTGAAAGGCTTTTCACCGTTTAATTCCTGAATTGCTACCAGCTCATCAAAAACCTTGTGGGACATATATACTTCTCCACGGACTTCAAGAGTGACATTTTTCTTCAATTTTAAGGGAATGGATTTAATTGTTCTCAGATTTGCAGTAACATTTTCACCAACATCACCGTCACCTCTGGTAGAGCCGCGAACCAAAACGCCGTCAACATATTCCAATGATACGGATAAGCCGTCAATTTTCGGTTCAACAACATAATGAGCATTGCTGTTGACTTCTCTGATTCTTCTGTCAAAATCTCTTAACTCTTCAAAGCTGAAAGCATCCTGTAAGCTTTCCATTCTGACCTCGTGAACAACAGGCTCAAATTGACCGTCTGCCCTGCCGCCGACCCTGTGTGTAGGAGAATCGGGAGTAATTAAATCGGGTCTTTTTTCTTCAATACTTTTTAGCTCACGCATGAGCATATCATATTCATAATCCGATATTTCGGGATTATCTTCATTGTAATATTTTTCAATGTGATAATTTAAAATATTTCTTAATTCTTCAGCACGTTTTTTCATATTAATTCGGGCGTGGGCTTTGCCCACCCTTAACTCCTCACTCCTCACTCCTAACTCCTAACTTTATTATACCAAACTCAATATATAAATACAAGTAAAATTTACTGTGTCTTCAAATACCCGAAGCCATTGGGTGCAAGCCCTACAATCACCGTTTCGGCTATGCACATATTAGTGTTTACGGTGACTACCGACTCCCTGTCCGGGAATACAATATATATTTTGGTTTCTATGTCCAGTATAAGCCGGTGCAGGGTCTGATTTATCCCTGCGGACAAAAAAGCATTTTTTATTTCACAATTTGCAACAGCTACCATATAAAGGTGATATTTTATTACAGGTCCTATTCCCGAAAATGCTTCGCTTCCGAAGATAACTCCGAAAGGCACTCTCACTTCAAGATTTTTCTGTGCTTCTATTATATCGGAAATTTTGTTGCACACCTCGGATTTCAACAGGTTTAATTTTGAAATATCCGTTGTAATTGCCGTAACAACACCGCTTTTGTTTTTCTCTATTTTAACCACAGAGCTGTATGTAATACCCTTAGACTTTAAAAATTGTGTAACAGATTGGTCAATTGCATTTGATGCCGCATTTTCCGCTTCGATTTTTACGCATCTCACTAAAACCGGACTGATTTTAGCATTGATAAGCAGTACGATTATCGAAAATACTATCAGCACGGAAATAATTTTGAAAATTAAGGTTTGCTTCTGTTTTCTTCTGTATTTCATCAAAACACCCTTTTAATAGTTAGGAGTTAGGAGCGTTGTATAGTGAGGAGTGAGGGGTGAGGAGTTAGGAGTTAGGAGTTAAGGGAGGGCAAAGCCCACACCCGTTATTAATGATTTATCAAAATTGCTGATATATAACCTCCCTTTGGGCGTTGGCGATAGCCGATGAGGGTAATCATTGCACATTAAACGCTCTTTGTATAGCACGGCATCCTGATACACCGTTATTGTTTTGTTTTTGTTATTCGGGACGTCGAGGGCGCCGTCCCCTACGGAATTTTTTGTAAGTCACTGCGAAAAAAATAAAAAAATTCCAAAAATTTTTAATTTTTTTCAAAAAACATCATATCTGATATCATATGTTGTGTGATATAATGTAAGTGAAGTTTGAAGTTTTATTCGATTAGGAGCTTATGAGTGTGAGTGTTGCACATTATAATCGGGTGTGGGTGGAACCCACCCTTCATTGCACATTGCACATTGCTAATTGCTGATTGTTTTAACCCTCAGTCAGCGAAGCTTGCAACATTACTTCCTAACAAAAAAATAAAAAAATTTCGAAAATTTTTAATTTTTTTCAAAAAACATCATATCTGATATCATATGTTGTGTGATATAATGTAAGAGAAGTTTGAAATTTTATTCGATTAGGAGCTTATAAGTGTGAGTGTTGCACATTATAATCGGGTGTGGGTGAAACCCACCCTTAACTCCTCACTCCTAACTCCTCACTCCTAACTGTCAAACCTCACTATCGCATATAAACTACAATATATAGTATGTAAAAAATAAAAAATATTGAAAAAATGTAAAAAATCCTTGACAATTACAAAACATTGTGATAATATATGTTTGTAGTTTGAGGTAATATGTCTTAGGGTGTGTAGAATGAAAGTTATCCATGAGAAAATTAAAAGTGTTTCAAAGGTTTTGGGTGAGCAAAAAGCCAAAGAAACAGAATACCGCCTCTTGAAATATACTTTGTCAAAAAAAGTAGATGACGGTCTTCTTTTACATAATGTTATTACCGGTGAGCTTGTTTTATTAAGTACCGAGGAAGAAAATGTTTTAAATTCCCTCCCTGCTCAATATTCTCCCGTAATGGATGATTTGATTAAAAGTTATTTCTTTGTCCCTGTAGATTTTGACGAATAT
>JAZUIT010000213.1:0-3416 GCA_045642385.1 Acutalibacteraceae bacterium | reverse complement strand
ATAAAAACTGTGCTTTGGAAATGGTTACAGCCGGTGACATTGTTACCGATTATGACAAGCTCATTGACCGTCAGCTTGAAAGAGCCGCAATTACTTCAACAGCAGGCTTTGCTAAGATTTTCAGCGACGCTTCCCAAATACTCTGTATATAACGGGAGTGTGACTTGTGAATAAGTGGACTGTATTAAATAGTCTGCGTCAGTTATTACCTTTGGATAAAAGGGAGGCAGATATTGCTCTGCCTCTCTGCTCCAACTGTCTTGAAGAAATTCGTGAAAATCTCAGAGAGGACGCAGACCCTCAGGATATAAGAATTGCCACTGCCGCCGCAGGACTTGCCTATTACAAGCTTATGGTGTATCTGCTGGCAGATGACGGAAATGTTTCTTCTTTCCGTGCCGGGGATATCACTGTAAAGCAGGACAGCAAGTCCGTTATAAAAATTGCCGAAAATGTAAGAAATGATGCACTTTTGAGAGCTGTCCCCATTTTAAAGGATAAAAGCTTTATGTTCAGGCAGGTGGATGTATGAAGCTTGAAAAATGTATGGAAAAATTCGGCAGAGAAATGAAAGTTCATACATCCGACGGTTGGGTGTCAAATACCTTTCACGCCTTTATAGAACCGTTGAGATATAAAAATAAAATGTATCTTGACGGCATTAATACGGAAATCGGTTATGATAAACAGGGACATTATTTGTACATAGGTCCCGCTGAGCATGATTTATCACAGCTTGATGATGATTCCTTTGTTCAGGCAGGCACGGATAAATTTATTGTTGACCGAGCCGAAAAGGTTTACAAGGGTAAAGAGGTTTTGTATATCTGGGCAATTATCAGAGAAATTGTGGAGGTGGAGGAAAATGAGTGATGAAATAGCACTCGTACCGGCTGAAATTGTCAGTTGGCTGAAAACACAGCAAAGTCTTGAAGGCATTGTTTTTCTTACGGAATTTCCTGCCGTCAAAAAGGCTACCCCCATTAAAAAGCCTGTCGTTGCGGTGGGCATTGAAAATATTACATTGAGCGACCATTTTTCCCCTGATGAAAACGGTGTTTTACAGAGGGATGAATACTGCCGTACGGCAAGTATCAAGGTTAAATTCGGTATTCATGTTCCGTTTTCTCAGGGCGGCGCCCAATGTCATACGGTGTTTACCAATATTATTGACTGCCTTACCTTTAATTCCGATTTCGATATTGTCCAGTCGGAATGTTCGGTTACTAAGGCAAGCCGTGATACAGGAGCTTTTGTGACGGATGCGTATGCACTTATTAATGCAAGCTTTTGCCCGGCTGAAACCATAGAGGAAAATTACCACTGCTTTATTGACAAAACTCTTTTTTGCGGCAGTCATATTACGAACGGTGATATTCATGTAACATTAGCTGATAAGAACAAGTGGAACGGTATTATCAATACCGGTATTTACATAGGTAACGGAACCATGAGCAGAACTGTGAATTTAGGCTTCAAACCCCGCGCTGTTTTTGTGGGCGGTATGGAGCATCCCCCTATGACAACAAATTTTCAGACAAATATGATTTCTTATTGGGGCTTTGCCGTTAATGAATATAATTCAATGGGGTTGCAGATAACCTCAAACGGATTCAAGGTATTAAGCGATTCCACACAGGTTGTGGACGGTGTTTATCCACGACTTAATCTGACAGCAGACACATATTTTTATGTTGCATTAAAGTAAATTTTCAGCCTCTTTTTCAATTTTGCGAAAAAGAGGCTTTTTTTCAAGATAGCAAGTGTAATAAAACCTTGACAAAAAGTAGTAATAAAACGGAGGTATTTATGATAAAATTCAGTTCAGAAAGAATATATGTTGAAAAAGTCTGTATGTTTTACAGCTTGTTTGAAAAAGGGAAATTAGATACTTTTGAACCAAAGACACAAGAAAGTGTTAATTTTAAAAACTGGCGCACACATATTGATTATAAAACTTGTGAAAGATGTTGTGCAATGGACGGTAAAATATATTGGATGTATGAAACACCTGACATTGAACCGCCGTTGCATAATCGTTGCAGATGTAGTATAATACCCATGGAAGCAATAGTGTCCGGAAATGCAACAAAGGACGGCACAAACGGTGCGGATTATTGGATAAAGCATTACGGAAAATTACCTGATTATTATATAAAAAAGCAAGATTTTTATAATGCGGGTTGGCATGACGGTAAACCACCGGTAAGATATATTCCCGATAAAATGATGGGCGGAGATATTTATAACAATGATGAGTTACGTTTGCCCGATTCACCCGGAAGAATATGGTACGAGGCTGATATAAATTACTATGAAGGCAGAAGAAATCTGCATAGGCTCGTATGGTCAAATGACGGTCTGGTATTTGTTACCTATGACCATTATAAAACATTTTATGAAATAATTTAGGAGGATAGATATATGGAGAAAAAAGTTATTATATTAGATTTGACAGATTGTAAATATTTTATGGAGCTTAATGAGAGAATCAGAGTAGCATTTGATTTTCCGGAAGGCTTCGGAACAAGCGTGCACGCTTTTTGGGACTTGCTTTGGAGCGATTGTGATGCAGATGAAGTTGTAATAAAAGGTATGAACACAATGTCCGAACCGCTTATTGATTATATGAAGAGATTGTGTTGGGCTTTGGATAAGAAGGTCGAAGAACGGGAAAAATATAGTAAAATTTATTCCTATATTAACCCGTTTTCGTATAGGATTGAATCCTAAACAATACAGGGGACGGTGTTCTGTGTCCTGCATAGTATGCAGATAAAATTTAATAATTTTCGTCTCTTTTTTGATTTTGCATTTACAGCTTAAAAATTTTGAGCTATAATATTAGATTGAAAAGGGGGCTTTTTTATGTATAAGGAGCTTTTACAGAAAACAAGAAGTTACAGAAACTTTGACAGCAGTTATGTTATCACGGATGAGGTTATGAAAGGCTTGATTGAGCTTACGAGATTTGCTCCGTCAACCGCAAATACCCAGCCTTTGAAATTCGCTTATGCCTGTGATAAGGAAATGTGCAATAAAATTTTTCCGCATACAAGGTGGGCAGGCTATCTTATGGACAAACCGCCCTATGACGGCAATGTTCCCACGGGTTATATTTTGGTATGTTACGATACGGATATTTCCCAAAAATCCCCGGAGGTCGATGTGGGAATCTGTTCTCAGGTAATTGTTTTAGGCGCTATGGAACAGGGTATAGGCGCCTGTATGATAGGCAGTATTGACAAGCCTGAGCTGAAAGAAATTTTCAATCTTCCCGAAAACATTGTTCCGAGACTGATAATAGCCTTAGGCAAACCCAATGAAACTGTGGAAATTGTGGATGCTAAAAACGGCGATATAAAATATTACAGAGGCGGCAGGGAGAAAAATTTTGTTCCCAAACGCACACTCAG
>JAZUIT010000212.1:0-5314 GCA_045642385.1 Acutalibacteraceae bacterium | reverse complement strand
ATAATAAAAACCCACTGAACAAGAATAACTACGATTATTATAATACACAAGAAACTGTTTGTCAATACTTTTTTACAGGAAATTTTTGACTTTTTGTCGGAAATTTTGTTTTTTGTCATTTTATTGTAAAACGTGTGTTATTATTGCACATTTTCCGTAGGGTGCGGCATCCTTGACGCACCGTAAACAGCAGCAAATTTGATGGGTTGATATAAAAATTTAAAATCGGGTGTGGGTGGAACCCACCCTCAATTATTCACTATTCACTATTATTTATTCATTAATAACGGGTGTGGGGGAAACCCACCATTAATTTCTTCATTCCTTCATTTCTTCATTAGCAAGGCGACTTCATTTTAATCGGGTGTGGGCAACGCCCACCCTTAATTGCACATTGCTAATTGCTAATTGAATAAAGCTATCTGCGACGGTTTTTTGCATTTTCTCTTGAAAAAATGCCGATAATATTGTAATATATAATAGTATTAATATATTTTTTGTCAACGCAGAATTTAAAAGTGCCGGAGAAAAAAGTATGGATGAAAAAAGAAGTAACACCGGGTATACCGGTATCAACAGAATATTGAAATGGAATTTTCTGCAAATAATTCTTGACAAGATGAATGACGGAACATTCAGGGACTTTTTTGACGACTGGAAATGGATTTTTTCTTTTTCCAAAAAGTACAAGGGCGTTATCGTTTTCTATACCATTCTCGGTCTTTTCGGTTCTACTCTTTCCCTGGGTGCATCGTGGCTCAGTAAAATTCTTATCAATATTATTGTAGGCAGGCAGACGGAAAACCTTTGGATTTTGATTGTTACTACGATTGCTTCCACAATATTTTCCCTGGTTGTGGGAAGTGTATTAAGCCGCTTGGGATTGAAAATATCAATCTATGTCAACAATGATATTCAGTCCACCATTTTCAGTAAAATTATTGATGCAGAGTGGAAAGAATTAAACCGCTATCCAAACGGCGACTTACTCAACCGCTTCGGCAGTGATACGGGTACGGTTTCCGGAAATGCTATTAACTGGATACCAAACCTGATTATTTCTATATATTCTTTTGCCACAACATTTTGGCTGTTGTTCAAAACCGACCCGAACATGGCGTGGATTGCCTTAGGTTCCGCTCCGGTTCTTCTTGTTATGTCCCGTTTTATTATGCGTAAAATGAGGGAATACAAAAAGCGTGTACTTGAAATGAATTCCGAAATGATGTCTTTTGAGGTTGAAACATTTTATAATTTCGATATGATTAAATCTTTCGGTGTGGCAGGTGTTACCGAAAAGAAGCTCAAATGGTGGCAAAACAAGTATAAGGAATATAATCTTGACTACAATAAGTTTGAAATAAAAGCAAATATCGGAGTGTCACTTTTACAGACGGCTGTTTCTTTGCTTGCTTTCGGCTATTGTCTTTGGAGATTATGGACGGGACAAATACAGTACGGTGATATGACATTTTTCTTACAGCAAAGAGGTGCATTGACAAGCCGTTTCAACTCCCTTGCCGGTACAATACCCGGTATGGTTTCTTCGGCAATTTCCGCTCACCGTATCAGGGAGCTTGTTGACCTGCCGAAAGAAAAGCACGATACAAAGGCACTAAATAAAATCAGCCCTCTGGCTCAAAATGGTTTGACCGTAAAGATGAATGATGTGTCCTTTGCATATAACGAAAACAAAAAGGTTTACGAACACGGTTCATTTATTGCCCGACCCGGTGAAATTGTAGCGGTGTTGGGTCCCTCCGGTGAGGGTAAAACCACTATGCTCCGTTTGCTTTTGGGACTTGTTCATCCGTCAGAGGGTTCTGTCACAATAACCGATATTGACGGTAACGAGGTAAATATGAATGCAGATTTACGCTGTATGTTTTCTTATGTACCCCAGGGCAACTCCATTATGGCAGGTACGGTTGCCGAAAATATGAGGCTTGTTAAAGAAAATGCCACGGACAAAGAAATAATTGATGCACTCAAAACCGCCTGTGCGTGGGAGTTTATAAAAGGACATCCTGACGGTATTTATGCAAAAATCGGTGAGAGAGGTCAGGGACTTTCAGAGGGTCAGGCACAAAGAATTGCCATTGCCCGTGCAATTTTGAGGGATGCACCTGTTATACTTTTGGACGAAGCCACAAGCGCCCTTGACAACGACACCGAAAAACGGGTACTTGATAATATTATTTACAACAATCCGAACAAAACCTGCATCGTTTCTACACACAGAAAAAGTATTTTACGCCATTGTAAAAGGGTTTATTATATACAGAACAAACAGGCTCAGGAATTTATTATGAAGCCAACGGAAGAAATACCCAAGGAGGACGACTGATTATGGAAGAAAAAGAAATAAATACCGAAGAATACGAAACGGAGGAAGCAACGGAAAATCCAACGGGGTTATCTTACCGTCCGTCAATTGACAGGCTGCGTATTATTCTGATGTTTTTTATGTGTATCAGTTTATTCGGTTTCCCGACTGCTGTCGGCAACTTTGTTCAAACAATCTGCGGATTTGTACCCATTGCGTTTTTTATCATTTCCGGATATCTTGTTTTGCGGCAGGACGAAAACCGAACAGCACGAATAAAGCGTGCTATCAAACGCACCGCCATCGTGTTTTTTGTGCTTTTAATTGTTTATTTCTTGGTAAACCGTTTCTATTATCAGCATTTGGATATAAGTATTTGGTCGCTTATGGTTTCAAAACGGTTTTGGTTTAACTTCATTTTTATGAATGTATGGCAGTTTAAAATAGGCAGCTCTATCTGGTATGTTCAGGCACTTTTGTATGCCTATATAATTATTTATTTTTTGGACAAATGGAAACTTCTAAGGTTCGACCTGCTTATCGCTGTCGCACTTATTCTGCTGACGGTTCTCACCGGTGAGCTTTCCGGTGTTTTAAAATGGAACATAGCAGGATACAACTATATCCCCGGAAATTTCTTTACCCGTGCATTGCCGTATATTCTGATGGGCGGATTTATCAGCAGAAAAATGAATACACCAAACACCAAAAAATCCGCACTGTGCTACTTCGGTATTGTGATTGGAGTTATACTGGTTGTTGCAGAAATAGTGGTATTGGGTTTATTGGGTGTTCCGGGATACTACGGTCATTTAATCGGTATGCCGATTATGGCAATTTCTATATGTGTGCTTGCGTTCAAAAAGGATGATACTTCGGGATTTGAAGAAAGGCTCAATATGTCAAGGTGGCATATTAACTGCATCTATTATTTTTGTCCCCTTGCAAGTGCGCTTGTGGCGTTTGTGCTGACTCGTTTTGACAATGAATTTTTATTCGGTACTATCGGATATATCGGAATTTTAACATTTATTATATGCTTTTGCCTTGCGTTAATTATAACATTTATCAGTAATGCAATATCTTCATCAATAAATGATGCAAAAGAAATGAGAGAAACAGATGATTAAAAAAATACAACTTGCGGGAGTACCCATAGAAATTCACACAATATATAATTCCCTTTTTCGCACCGGGGAATATGAAACGGATATTCCTCCGGCTTTTACCGTTCGCATCACTGAGCAGGATATTATAAACGAACAGAAAATAAGTATGAGGGAAGCCGCTTACGAGGGCTTCAAATATCCCGATTATTCTCCGTCAGAGCTTGAAAATACAGCGGTGTACCGCAAAATTGCAACAAATATTATTGATTTTGACGGGTTTGTTTTTCACGGCTCGGCTGTTGCCGTGGGTGAAAAAGCCTATCTCTTCACTGCAAAATCCGGTACAGGTAAAACAACGCACACAAAGCTGTGGCTTAAAAATATCGACGGAAGCTATGTGGTCAACGGTGACAAACCGATTATCCGTATCATAGACGGAAAGCCATTTGTCTGCGGTACTCCGTGGATGGGTAAAGAGGGTTACGGGTGCAACAAAATTGTTCCCCTGTCCGCTATCTGTTTTTTGAACAGGGGAGAAAAAAATTACATCGAAAAGACAATCTTTTCAAAAGTTTATCCTAAGCTTATCGGACAAACATATCGCCCCGAAAATGCTTCACTTTTAGTAAAGACAATAAAACTACTTGAAAAAATCGGGCAGAATGTTCCGGTTTATGAGCTTTACTGCAATATGGAGGACGAGGCGGCAAGGGTTTCTTTCGGAGGTATGTTCTGTGAGTAAATTTGAACAGGAAATTCAAAGCAGAGGTTATATTGTCTACACCAACGAGGGGGATTCAATGATGCCCCTGCTCAGACAACACAGAGATATTATTGTAATCAGAAAAATCACCGAGCCGCTTAAAAAATATGATACTGTTTTATTTAAACGCCCTAACGGAGCTTACATTCTGCACCGTATTGTTAAGGTGTGCGGGCTCGGGCAATACCGTATTGCAGGAGATAACCGACATTTTTCCGAGCTTGTCCCGGAGGAATGGATTATCGGTATTCTTACGGAGGTCATAAAGGACGGAAAACATATTTCAGTTGACAGTAAAGAGTACAAGGCTTATGTAAAAAAGGTGCCTTTTCACCGATTTAAGTTGAAACTGAAATTTTATCCGAAGATTATGAAGCAAAGAATCAAAGAAATATTGCGGAGGTTTACAAAATGAAATTTTATCCGAGATTATTGCTCAAATGTCAATTCGAAATTGTTGAAGTCGGTAACGAAGCTTCTGCTGTCAGTATCGCAAATGATGAAAATAGCTTCAAAGGTATTATTATTTTAAAAAATGAAACCACCCGGTTTATGTTTGAAAAATTGCAGGAGGGTATATCTTTGCCGGAGCTTATTAAAGCGTGTATGGATAAATACACCGACAGCCCGGTTGAAGAAGTCGGTCCGCAGGTTATAGCTTTTCTCGATCAATTAAGTGAAAAAGGTCTGCTTGTGGCAGACACACAGCACGGTTTTAAAGTAGAAGACTGATATTGAATATATCATAATTAAGGGGATGTAAAAAAACGAACAGACCGAAAAAAGTATTATAGAGGTCAAATGATTTTGTACTTTTTTCTATCAATTTTTTGCCCCTCGATATATCTGTATATTATCTTCTGGTCAATAAAATTGATTCTGTCCGCTTTTTTCCTATCCTCTTTATGTGCTTTTACAAAGCTCGGTAAAAAAACAAGGGAGCTGTAAAAAACTTGTAGTTTTTTTACAGCTGCTTTTTTATATAAAAAAAGCAGGAAGCCTTGCGACTTCCTGCCGATTATTTTTTCAGAAATTATGCTTCGGGAGCATAGAGATCCTTAAGTCTGAGAAGATGTGCATATCTTGCACCTGCTGTTTCCTCTGACTTAGCAAAGA
>JAZUIT010000211.1:0-3904 GCA_045642385.1 Acutalibacteraceae bacterium | reverse complement strand
CCGATTGTGTATCCGCAGTTCATAGCGTATTTAACACTCTTAGAAACAAATCCTTCATTAAGTTTCGGGGTTTCATCAGTAAAATGCAGTTCCTTATGCTCTATGTCATAGATCCCGTCATAGAAGTGAGCAATCGCACCGTTAAAGCTTATTCCGATTGATTCGCATCTGAAAAGATGATGGAACATAATATTGTTGACCTCATTGTTACGGTCATTCATATTTGAATAATCAAAATATGTTGTCAGATCAACATTAACGCCATCCATATTAAAGCGATACCGGTTATCTGTTTTGTTATATCCCTGCGAATTTGCAACATAGTTTTCAATTTCGGCAGGCCGTGCCATTGTTGCAAGTGTAAGAGTAAAATTATTCTTCCCGCTTAATTCATTGACTGCACCGACCTTATACAGACAGCACTTGCCGACATTTTTTTCGAGTTTTTCCCAAACACTTTTTGCTGTTGAGTTCATTATTCTTTTCCTCCAATATCGTTTAATTCATATCTTTTGATTAATGTGTTTACGAGCTGCGATGATACTGCAACACTCCCGTCATCAAATATCATCATTGATTTAATTTCTTTCTCGGCAGATAAATCTAAAAATCTTTCAGAATTTTTATCAATACCTTTTCGCTTGATATACCGTCTGACTTTGTCGGCATCCGCCGGAATAATTGCCTTAACCTTACTGAAATCAACATAAATCGAATTAACAAGCATAACCATTCTACTCATGGCTGTCATCTCCTTTCGGATGTATTATTTTTTCGATGTGCTTTGGATCTGAATGGTAAAGAATTTTATTTGTGAGCATATTTAAAACAATTACATCAGCCCAGAAAAATCTGTAAGAGCCATATTCTTCCTTTGTCTTTTTCATAAGATTTTTTAAAAAAGCCATACATCTTTTTCGGGATATATTCAAAGTCTTAGCACACAAATTTACTTCTTGACCGTTTATATTGAGCCTGTATGTTTTCACACAGAGCACCTCCTTAATATGTAGCACCGCATAGGCGGTGCTTTGTTCAACTGGCTTTGGTTTCAGCAAATTTTGCAATACTCAGATTGATAATATCTGAACGCATCTCAGCCGGAATCATCCTGAACTTTTCCTTTTTTTTGCTTGGATGGACAATATACACCGAATCTTCATCAAAAGCGAAATCCAAATCCGCAGAGAAGCTGATACTTTGAATTCCGTTCTTGCCGTAAACCTTAATACCGTCTACACCGACTTCCGCAGGTATAAGCAATTTACCGCTTTGAAAACCGTATGCATTGCAAACCGACAGTCTGCCACCATCAACAAAAAACATAAATAATTCATCACGGGTTTTCGGATAGGAATACTGCTGTTCATTAATAAGTGTTCTTGCATAGGCATAAAGACGAATTGCAAGTTTACATGAATTACTGTCCAAATACTCGACATCATTCATTTTTTCAAGTCGGACTCCGGTAACCAGCGAAAACCATCTGAAACTCTCAGAAAGTGTCATGCCGGCAATTTTACAAAGTTCAAATATTGCTTGCTTAACATTTCCTCTGTTTTGATGAAGTATGGCATCTCCGAGTTTCCCGACAATCTTATCTTCGTCATCCAACAATGCATACGCACCGCATTCACAAGCATACACGTATCCGACATTGTCTTTTGATTGCGGACCGAAAAATACTGACTTTTCAAGTATTTTAGGTTCTCCCTGACAGTACGGACACTGTACTTCTCTTTTGGTATCTTTCTCGTTTATTGGCATAAGTATCTCCTTGACCTTCTCTATAAAATAACTGTAACAATCGAGTTCGCTCTCCCAGTTTTCTGCTGCAATCAAAAAATCATCAAACACCTTGCAGAAAATTTCTTTCTTATCTTCTGCGGAAGGTGTTTCTTCAAGTTGCAACACCTCTAAAAACTCCTCATCATCTAATGCCGTCTTAAAACAGTTGTAAGCGTTTGAAACCGAATCGGTTCCGTATGAGTTCTTAACTTTATTAAGCAAGCTCTCAAAATACGCTTTAGCTTCGGAGTATCTTTCACCTTTTGGCTCACCCTCAAACATCATTACGGAATAATCAGAGAAGTCCAACAACTCGGAAAGTTCCGTTTGTGCTTTCTTCATAAAAGCGTTCATCCGCACGATATGAAAAAGTTCATTGATTGCTTTCCTTAACTTGACTTCTGTTTCTAACATACAACCTCTCCTTCATTAATATCATTTATGGTATGTACAATTTGAGGAAAGTTGATTTTAGTTTTCAAGAAAACAATCAGTTACCGCAGATTTTTTTCATTCTTTCCCGGTAAGCATTGTATTCTTCATTAGTGTTGTCGATGTTAACTTGTTGTTTTGAGGAAACAATCTCAGTTCTTTCGGCTTTTTGTGATATACGGTTTCTTTCCGCCCGTTTATAAGCAGCATCAATGTTTTTTCTGATGATTCTTTTAATTTGACGAGTCCGTTTACCTTTCGGGATCGAGCTGATATAGGAGATCACATCATCATCAGTTGTATAAAGACGCCACTCACCTTTTCGGCACGCAACTTCTTCAAGAACCTCCGGAACAGGTATATCGGCAACCTTGCGTTTGCTTTCAGCTTTAATCATAAAGCAAACATATTTATTAAATGAATTCGGTGGTATACCGTGAATCCACGCAATAATATCTTTATCATCATAAGAAAACCTTAAATGATAGTTCAAATTCAACACCTGCCTTTACCCACCGAGATATCGGATGGAAACAATGATTTGTTTGCCGTATGCCCAGGTAATAACCCGACACTCATAGGTTTTTCCGAGATATTTCTTACGCCATGTTTGCCCTACAAACATCTTTGAAGAATTGATACTGTCCACGATATACTGAAGAGTATTTTCGTAAACATAAACAGGAATTACCGTATTGCATGCTTCTTCGGGGCAACAATAGTAAGGAACATGATTTTTTTCTTTCAGAACAATTTCCGAATGATGTTTCTCACATACGATCTTAATAAAGTCCCATGATACAAATGCTATTTTTTCGGTCATAACAAATACCTCATTTTAAGATTTCCTGTATTCTTCCAACTTTGCCGCTGGATAATAAAACTTTTATACCGCGACTATGTACGAAGGATTTTGTAAGCACGGAGCTTACAAATCCTTCTGTTGGCTGTTGTATAGCCTGATGCTCTTTCAAGTAGACATTGACATGAAGTCCGGGACGAATATGTTCCCTTTTGGTAGGATCGGGAGTAACTTCAATGGCATTTTGCAGAGCTTCGGCAGAGATAAACGAACCGTGCAAATTGCAATAATCCGCCTCAAGTAATAACCAACGGTCTTCAATATAGTGCACACCGTAAGTTTTCCTTGTTTTCTTTCCGCATACTCTGCAAGCCATTTTAATTACCTCCTGAACAAATTCTTCTCGATAACTTTACATAGTTCTCTCGGCAACTGTTCAATCGTATCAATACCGATAAACTTGTCGCCGAATATCTTTGCAAGTGCTTTCCAGCCGCAACCTATTGCGAGACCGTAAACCTTTGCATCTTTTTCAAGCACCTTTACTGAACTACGGCAGACTTCCGGCATTTCATCCGGCTCACCGTCCGTAATCACAATAACCAACTTGTCAGCCTGAGACTGACGCTTAATGTGTTTCGGCAAATAGGTTAACGCAGCATTAAGCGGCGTAGAACCTGATGCCGACATATCCACAATACCCGTGTGCGAATACCGTCCTTTCATCTCTGAATTGGCAAACTGACAAATACTTGTCGGTCGTCCTGAACGAAATCCCATAACAGATATCGGAATATTCAGTTCTTTGCAAACTTCCCTCAAAACAATACAAGCAGCTTTCGCATACAGGATAGTCGGTCCTTGCATAGATCCCGACAAATC